>NZ_JBEAFN010000010.1:0-224856 GCF_040061795.1 Klebsiella sp. GN_Kp190 | reverse complement strand
CCTTCCTCCCCGCTGAAAGTACTTTACAACCCGAAGGCCTTCTTCATACACGCGGCATGGCTGCATCAGGCTTGCGCCCATTGTGCAATATTCCCCACTGCTGCCTCCCGTAGGAGTCTGGACCGTGTCTCAGTTCCAGTGTGGCTGGTCATCCTCTCAGACCAGCTAGGGATCGTCGCCTAGGTGAGCCGTTACCCCACCTACTAGCTAATCCCATCTGGGCACATCTGATGGCAAGAGGCCCGAAGGTCCCCCTCTTTGGTCTTGCGACGTTATGCGGTATTAGCTACCGTTTCCAGTAGTTATCCCCCTCCATCAGGCAGTTTCCCAGACATTACTCACCCGTCCGCCACTCGTCACCCGAGAGCAAGCTCTCTGTGCTACCGTTCGACTTGCATGTGTTAGGCCTGCCGCCAGCGTTCAATCTGAGCCATGATCAAACTCTTCAATTTAAGTTTGATGCTCGTGAATTAAACTTCGTAATGAATTACGTATGTTCACTCAGAGACTTGGTATTCATTTTTCGTCCGAGGACGTTAAGAATCCATGTCACTTTGAGTGCCCACACAGATTGTCTGATAAATTGTTAAAGAGCAGTGCAACGCGGCTTTCGCTCACCGTTGCGAGGTGGCGTATATTACGCTTTCCTCTTTCAGAGTCAACCCGTTATTTCAGGATTTTTTCTCTTCAACCAACCGGGTTGTTTGTGAAGTGATTCACATCTGCCGTGTCAGTGGGAGCGCATTATAGGGAGTTATTCGGCGGTGACAAGCGGTAAAATGCAATTTTATTTCAACCGCTCACCTTTTATACATAACGCTTATTTTTGCTGCTTTTTGATAGCATCCGGCAGGTCTGCCAGGCTATTAAGTACCCAATCAGCGGCACTTTCGGCTTCTGGGGTCACCGGCTTGCCGGTGCGCACTAATACTTTCGTGCCGACATTGGCCGCCAGAGCTGCCTGCATATCTTCGACTTTATCGCCAACCATAAAGGAAGCCGCCATATCAATATGCAGATAGTCGCGCGCCGAAATCAGCATCCCCGGATGCGGCTTGCGGCAGTCGCAGGTCTGGCGAAACTCTTCAACGGTTCCCTGCGGGTGGTGCGGACAATAATAGATGCCATCCAGGTCAACGCCGCGATCGGCCAGCGACCAGTCCATCCACTCCGTCAGCGTTTCAAACTGCTCTTCAGTAAACTTACCGCGGGCGATACCGGACTGGTTGGTCACCAGCACCAGCGCGTAGCCCATCTCCTTTAATTGACGCATTGCGTCAATGACGCCATCGATAAATTCAAAGTTGTCGATTTCATGGACATAGCCGTGATCGACGTTAATCGTGCCATCACGGTCAAGAAAAATTGCGGGTACTGACATTGCCACCGGTTTGCTCCTGATAAAGGCTAATGCGCGTAGTATCGCATGTTTCCGGACGCAAGAAAGTGCTCATTATACAGAGTCAGATTGATTTAGACGTCTGGATGCCTTAACATCCATTTCATTGACAGGCATCGCCTGGACACGGCAGAAGAAAATGCCACGGCAAACGGCTAAACGATAATAAATAACTGATGATTAAACTTTCGAATATTACCAAAGTGTTCCAGCAGGGAAATCGCAGCATACAGGCGCTGAACGATGTCAGCCTGCATGTCCCCGCCGGGCAAATTTATGGCGTCATCGGCGCTTCCGGCGCGGGTAAAAGTACGTTAATCCGCTGCGTTAACCTGCTCGAACGTCCAACGCAGGGCAGCGTACAGGTAGGCGGCCAGGAACTAACGGCGCTGTCAGAAAAAGAGCTCACTCGCGCTCGTCGCCAGATTGGCATGATCTTCCAGCACTTTAACCTGCTTGCCTCACGCACCGTATTCGGCAACGTGGCGTTGCCTCTGGAGCTGGATAATACGCCGAAAGATGAAATCAAGCGCCGGGTGACCGAGCTGCTCGATCTCGTCGGTCTGGGGGATAAACACGATAGCTATCCGGCAAATCTCTCCGGCGGTCAAAAACAGCGCGTGGCCATCGCCCGTGCGCTGGCGAGCAATCCAAAAGTCCTGCTCTGCGACGAAGCCACCAGCGCTCTGGACCCGGCCACTACGCGTTCAATTCTGGAACTGCTGAAAGATATCAACCGTCGCCTGGGCCTGACGATTTTACTGATTACCCATGAAATGGATGTCGTCAAACGCATCTGCGATTGCGTTGCCGTTATCAGCAACGGCCAGCTGATTGAACAGGATACGGTGAGTGAGGTCTTCTCTCATCCCAAAACCCCGCTGGCGCAACAGTTTATTCAGTCAACGCTGCACCTTGATATCCCGGATGATTATCAGGCCCGCCTTAAACCTGAAGCGCTTCCCGATAGCGTGCCCATGCTGCGCATGGAGTTTACGGGTCACTCCGTTGATGCCCCGCTTCTTTCTGAGACTGCCCGTCGTTTTAATGTGAATAACAACATTATTAGCGCGCAGATGGATTACGCGGGCGGCGTGAAGTTCGGCATTATGCTCACTGAGATGCACGGCACGCAGGAAGATACCCAGGCCGCAATCGCCTGGCTACAGGAACACCATGTAAAAGTAGAGGTACTGGGATATGTCTGAACCAATGATTTGGCTGCTGGTTCGCGGCGTATGGGAAACGCTGGCCATGACGTTTGTCTCCGGCTTCTTCGGTTTTGTTCTCGGCCTGCCGGTCGGCGTGCTGCTGTACGTCACCCGTCCGGGGCAAATTGTCGCTAATGCGAAGCTCTACCGCACGCTTTCGGCGGTGGTGAATATTTTCCGCTCGATTCCTTTTATTATCCTGCTGGTGTGGATGATCCCATTCACTCGCGTGATCGTTGGCACGTCGATTGGCCTGCAGGCGGCTATCGTTCCGCTGACGGTCGGCGCTGCGCCGTTCATCGCCCGTATGGTGGAAAACGCCCTGCTGGAGATCCCCACCGGCCTTATCGAAGCATCCCGCGCCATGGGCGCAACGCCGATGCAGATCGTGCGTAAGGTTCTGCTGCCGGAAGCGCTGCCGGGCCTGGTGAATGCGGCAACCATCACGCTCATTACGCTGGTCGGCTATTCCGCGATGGGCGGCGCCGTCGGTGCCGGTGGTCTCGGGCAGATTGGCTATCAGTACGGTTATATCGGCTACAATGCAACGGTAATGAATACCGTACTGGTGCTGCTGGTTATTCTGGTGTACTTAATCCAATTCTCAGGCGATCGTATCGTCCGGGCTGTGACTCACAAATAACATTACACACAATACAGAATCTTACAGGAAGGAAATAACATGGCCTTTAATTTCAAAACCTTTGCGGCAGTCGGCGCGTTAATCGGTTCTCTGGCTCTGGTGGGTTGCGGTCAGGACGAAAAAGATCCTAACCATATTAAAGTCGGCGTTATCGTCGGTGCGGAGCAGCAGGTTGCGGAAGTCGCGCAGAAAGTAGCAAAAGAAAAATACGGCCTTGATGTCGAACTGGTGACCTTCAACGACTACGTTCTGCCGAACGAAGCGCTGAGCAAAGGTGATATCGACGTTAACGCCTTCCAGCATAAACCGTATCTTGACCAGCAAATCAAAGATCGCGGCTACAAGCTGGTTTCCGTAGGTAACTCTTTTGTTTACCCGATTGCGGGTTATTCGAAAAAAATCAAATCGCTGGACGAACTGCAGCCGGGCTCTCAGGTCGCGATTCCTAACGATCCCACCAACCTTGGCCGCTCTCTGCTGCTGCTGCAGCAGGTTGGCCTGATCAAACTGAAAGAAGGCGTTGGTCTGCTGCCAACCTCTCTGGATATTATTGAAAACCCGAAAAACCTGAAAATTGTTGAGCTGGAAGCCCCGCAGCTGCCGCGCTCTCTGGATGATGCGCAAATCGCTCTGGCGGTTATCAATACTACCTATGCCAGCCAGATTGGCTTAACGCCGGCAAAAGACGGTATTTTCGTGGAAGGTAAAGAGTCTCCGTACGTGAACCTGATTGTCGCTCGCGAAGACAACAAAGATGCGGAAAATGTTAAGAAATTTGTTCAGGCCTATCAGAGTGATGAAGTTTACGAAGCGGCTAACAAAATCTTTAATGGCGGTGCGGTGAAAGGCTGGTAATCTTTTCTCAGCGTAATATCATTCAGGACGGGCTTTATGCCCGTCTTGTCATTTATGCAAGCACCTGATTCAATAGCGCCCTGTTTTATTATTTATTGAGGAAATACTATGCGTGCTTTACCGGTCTGTTTGTTAGCACTCATGTTAAGCGGTTGTTCTATGCTAAGCAGATCTCCCGTCGAGCCTGTACAAAGCACCGTAACCCCGCCTGCCAAATCGGAACCGGCAAAACCGAAAGCGACGCGTCCGGCCCCGGTAAGAATCTATACCGATGCAACAGAATTGGTGGGTAAACCTTTCCGCGAACTCGGCGAAGTCACCGGTGAATCATGCCAGGCCTCGAATCAAGACTCTCCGCCCAATATCCCGACGGCGCGCAAGCGCATGCAGATTAACGCTGCAAAAATGAAAGCCAATGCCGTGCTGCTGCACCGCTGCGAAGTGACCAGCGGAACTCCGGGCTGCTACCGCCAGGCCGTCTGCCTTGGTTCAGCGCTTAACGTTACGGCGCAATGAGTGATTTTCAGTTTGCGCAGATAGGCGTTATTCGCTCGCCCTATAAAGAAAAATTTGCCGTCCCCCGCCAGCCTGGGCTGGTTAAAAACGGCGGCGGCGAATTACATCTTCTGCCCCCCTATAACCAGGCCGATGCCGTACGTGGCCTGGAAAACTTCAGCCATCTGTGGATCCTGTTTGTGTTTCATCAGACCATGGAAGGCGGCTGGCGCCCGACCGTGCGCCCTCCCCGCCTCGGCGGTAATGCGCGGATGGGCGTTTTCGCCACCCGTTCGACCTTTCGTCCTAATCCAATCGGTATGTCGCTGGTCGAGCTAAAAGGTATTCGCTGCCAGAAAGAACACGTCGTTCTGGAACTCGGTAGTCTGGACCTGGTGGATGGTACGCCGGTCGTGGACATCAAACCTTACCTGCCCTTTGCCGAAGCGCTGCCGGAAGCCAGCGCGAGCTACGCGCAGCAGGCACCGCAGGCGGAAGTGGCGGTGAGCTTCACGCCCGAAACAGAAGCCCGGCTTTTAGAACTGGAAAAGCGCTATCCCCGACTTAAGGTGTTTATTAGCGAAGTTCTGGCGCAAGATCCGCGCCCGGCATATCGTAAAGAAGAAGACCCGGGAAAGACCTACGCCGTCTGGCTGCTGGATTTTAACGTGCGCTGGCGGGTGATTTCGTCCGGTTTTGAAGTCTTTTCTCTCGAACCACGCTAATTTTATTTTCCTCTCTTTTGGCATCTTTGCCACACTGGTAAACTAAACCACTTTTTTGTGTCAGGCTGGCTCCCAGCCTGTATCGATCGTCCAAATGGAACCGTAACAACATGCGTACTAGCCAATACCTGCTCTCCACTCTGAAGGAGACACCTGCCGACGCCGAGGTTATCAGCCATCAGCTGATGCTGCGCGCCGGGATGATCCGCAAGCTGGCCTCCGGGTTATATACCTGGCTGCCGACCGGCGTGCGCGTCCTGAAAAAAGTCGAAAACATCGTGCGTGAAGAGATGAACAACGCCGGTGCAATCGAGGTGTTAATGCCGGTAGTTCAGCCCTCTGAGCTGTGGCAAGAGAGTGGTCGTTGGGAACAGTACGGCCCGGAACTGCTGCGTATTGCTGACCGTGGCGAACGTCCGTTCGTACTCGGTCCGACTCATGAAGAAGTGATCACCGACCTGATTCGTAACGAGCTGAGCTCTTACAAACAGCTGCCGCTGAACTTCTATCAGATTCAGACCAAATTCCGTGACGAAGTGCGCCCGCGTTTCGGCGTGATGCGTTCCCGTGAATTCCTGATGAAAGATGCTTACTCTTTCCATACCTCTCAGGAATCTCTGCAGGAAACCTACGACGCGATGTACGCCGCGTACAGCAAAATCTTCAGCCGTATGGGCCTGGATTTCCGTGCGGTACAGGCTGACACCGGTTCTATCGGCGGTAGCGCATCTCACGAATTCCAGGTGCTGGCGCAGAGCGGCGAAGATGACGTGATCTTCTCTGACTCTTCCGACTACGCGGCCAATATTGAGTTCGCCGAAGCCGTTGCGCCGAAAGAGCCGCGCGCGGCCGCCACTCAGGAAATGACGCTGGTCGATACGCCGAACGCCAAAACCATCGCCGAGCTGGTTGAGCAGTTCAATCTGCCGATTGAGAAAACGGTGAAAACCCTGCTGGTCAAAGCGGTAGAAGACAGCAAGTCTCCGCTGATTGCCCTGCTGGTTCGCGGCGATCATGAGCTGAACGAAGTTAAAGCGGAAAAACTGCCGCAGGTCGCCAGCCCGCTGACCTTCGCTACCGAAGAAGAGATCCGCGCGCTGGTGCAGGCAGGTCCCGGTTCTCTGGGCCCGGTTAATATGCCCATTCCGGTGATTATCGACCGTACCGTTGCCGCAATGAGCGATTTCGCCGCGGGCGCTAACATCGACGGGAAACACTACTTCGGCATCAACTGGGATCGCGACGTCGCCACCCCTGACGTGGCTGATATCCGTAACGTCGTAGCGGGTGACCCGAGCCCGGACGGTAAAGGCACGCTGCTGATTAAACGCGGTATCGAAGTGGGCCACATCTTCCAGCTGGGTACCAAGTACTCTGAAGCGATGAAAGCCTCCGTACAGGGCGAAGATGGCCGTAACCAGATCCTGACGATGGGCTGCTACGGTATCGGTGTGACGCGCGTGGTGGCGGCCGCCATTGAGCAGAACTTTGACGATCGCGGGATTCTGTGGCCGGAAGCTATCGCCCCGTTCCAGGTTGCGATTCTGCCGATGAACATGCATAAATCCTACCGCGTGCAGGAGCTGGCCGAGAAGCTGTACGCAGAGCTGAGCGCGCTGGGTATCGACGTGCTGATGGACGACCGTAAAGAGCGTCCGGGCGTGATGTTCGCCGATATGGAGCTTATCGGTATTCCGCACACCATCGTGCTGGGCGACCGTAACCTCGACAACGACGATATCGAATATAAATATCGTCGCAGCGGCGAGAAGCAGCTGATTAAAACCGGCGATATCGTGAATTACCTGGTACAACAAATTAAAGGTTAACGCCAAAAGAGGCTCTGGTTTCAGAGCCTCTTTTTTACAAGGATTGTAATCATGGCTAAACAACGGGCAAATTATGTCCTGCTTTTTCCCGCATTGTTTTTACTTTCGGCCTGCACGGTAGACGTCAGCCGGTCCGCGCCTTCCGCTTCCGCTATTAAGCCACCATCGCAGCAATGGGCAGTTAAACTTCAGCGCCAGAGCTCGGTGGCTAATAACACGCTGACTGAAATTAACGCACAAGACCTGCTCCCCGGCGATCTCCTTTTCTCTTCCAGCATTGGCGTGACGTCCCTGGGGATTCGTGCTTTTAGCACATCGTCCGTTAGCCATGTTGCTATCTATATCGGTGATAACCAGGTTGCAGAAGCAACCGGCGCTGGGGTGCAGATTATTCCGCTCCAGCAAGCAATGCAGCACAGCGATAAGCTGTTTGCCCTAAGAGCGCCTGACCTCACGCCGCAACAGGCCGCAGGCATTAAAAATTTCGCCTATAAAAACAGAAACAGCGGCTATAACTATCGCGGCATCATTGAATTTGTGCCCTTTATGGTAACCAAACAGCTCTGCTCCCTGAATCCCTTTTCGAAAGATTTCCGCCAGCAGTGCGTGAATGGCCTGGCCAAAGCGCAGCTTAGCGATGCCGTTTCCGGGGACAAAAAAATGTGGTTTTGTTCTGAGTTTGTCAGCGATGCCTTCGCGAAGGCCGGACACCCGCTGACCCTGGCTCAACCGGGCTGGATTAGCCCATCAGACCTGCTTCATATGCGTGAGGGGGACGTGGCAAACTTTAAGCCCGAAACACAATTGCAGTATATCGGGCATCTTAAATTGGGAATTTATATCAAGACAAGCCGTCTCGTAGGACTCAATTAACTAACGAGAATTGCAGTCTTCTTTTTGATAAAACTTGCCTGGTGAATCCACCGCCAGAACTTTAACCGGCGCTCCCGAATCCGGGTTCGCTTCCAGCGTAAAGTGCCCCTCGACCACCAGCAGCACCGGGCGAGTATCCGTTCCGCGCGCCGCGGCATAATCACGCTCGAGCTGCGCGTTATTCGCGACTGCCACTCGCTTGCCGGTTGCGCAATCGGTAAAGGTCGCGGCATCCGCCATATAGAAGTACATTCCGCGCATCGCCATTGGCGTGATGGGCAGGCTGGATTTGACTGACTCAAGCGTATAGTTCAGCGTAGACTCGATGGGATTACCGTCGCGATCGAGCATTTCCAGCTTGTCGCCCTTCGCCCGATAGTAAGACTTCTCGCCTTTGCTGTCGGTCAGCACCAGCTTATCGGCCGTGCGCGCCCAGGTGCCATAGGAAGCAAAGGAGGAAGGCTCGCGACTGACGCCCTGATACCGCTCGTTCATCACCCAGGTGCCGTCTTTCTCAAGAAAGAGCGAAGTTTCGATGCCTTCGCAGTCGGCACACGGCAGCACGCCGCGCCAGCTCTGCTGCATCGGCTTTAGCTCTTCCATCGGCGCGGGTTGTAGCGTGTCCATCTCCGCGCGATGGTTACAGCCGAATAGGGCAAAAAGCGAGCATGCCGCCACGACTGAAAATACGATTTTCTTCACTGTAAATTCCTTATTATCCATTCCACCGGTTCGCCATGCCTTTAATGACGAACTTTCCCACGCAGCGCCTTAACTGAGGATTTTTGCGCCTTTGAGGCAAGCCGGCGCTCTTTTGACGCTCTGGTCGGCCGCGTCTCCCGGCGGCGCTTCTGCACTGCGGTTAATTCTTGTATTAAGGCAACCAGACGCGCAATCGCCGCTTCGCGATTCATCTCCTGGCTGCGATATTCCTGAGCCTTAATGATAACCACACCCTCGGCAGAAATTAAGTGATGGCTGGAGGTAAGCAGACGTTCCTTATAATACTCGGGCAGGCTCGATGCCTTAATATCAAAGCGCAAATGGATAGCCGTCGATGCTTTATTGACATGCTGACCGCCCGCCCCCTGGGCGCGTATCCCGGAAAGTGAGACCTCGTCATCCGCAATCGCCACGCTGCGGCTAATCGTAATCATGCGGATGTTTGCCAGGCCGTTAAATGAATTTCCAGATTATTCTTAGCGTCAGATAACCAGATAGCGCCATCCTGGATAGTCGCCTGTAGCGACATTGTCCGATCGGCAAAAGCACTGAGCTGCGCCAGCTGAGTATCATCTAAATACCATACGGTTAGCTTTGAAAACTGTGCCATTTTGCTTTTATTTTGCTGCCACCAGATTTCTGCCGCCCGGCTATTATAGGCAAACAGCGCCACCTCTTGCGCCCGCGAACAGGCTTTTTTAATCCGCCGTTCGTCCGGCAGCCCCAGTTCAATCCACAGATCAACGCCCAGATGATCGTTTAGCAGCCAGAGTTCAGCTTCATCATCGGAAGACAGACCGCGGGTAAACTGCAGACGCTCGTCGGCGTATTTCATCCACGCCAGCAGGCGCAGCATCATGCGCTCCTGGGTTTCTGACGGATGCTGGGCAAGCGTCAAACTGGCATCCAGAAACTGGTTGCGGTCCAGGTCGGCCACGTTCACCGTCGCTTTATAAATCGTCGCTTTCAGCGCCATGAGGAAACTCCTGATAAAAATGGCGTTCATTGTAGCGAAACTGGCGGCAAAAGGCTGTCAGCAATCGCAGGATCCCCTTTCATCCTGCTGATATTGCTTAAATGACTATGGTATAGTCACCTTGCTAAACAGAGTTTATCTTCGTAGGCTTAAACTTACATCCCACGGTTAAGTCAGAACGCTGACAGGAGGGCATGTGGACAAATATTGTGAGTTAATACGCAAGCGGTATGCGGAAATAGCCAGCGGGGACCTTGGGTATATCCCGGATGCGCTAGTTTGCGTGTTGAAAGTATTGAATGAGGTTGCGGCGGATCAGGCCCTTGCTGAGTCAGTCAGGGAAAAGGCCGCATATGCGGCGGCAAACTTACTGGTGAGCGATTATGTCAATGAATGATACTTATCAACCCATCAATTGCGATGATTATGACAACCTCGAACTTGCCTGTCAGCACCATCTGGTCCTGGCGCTGGAGCTCAAAGATGGCGAACAGCTGCAAGCGAAGGCCAACGATCTTATCTCGCGCAAAAATATCGAGTATCTCGTCGTGGAGCTCGCCGGTGATGTCCGCGAACTGCGCCTGGATAAAATCGCCAGCTTCAGCCATCCGGAAATCGGTACGGTAGTGGTCAGCGAGTCCTGAAGCAAAACGGGTGGCTCAGCCGCCCGTTTTCATCCACATCATCTGCACGCCTTCACCTTCCTGAACTTTCCCATCGACGGTAATAAACAGACCATCGGCTGCGGCGATAAGCGTTTCGCCGTAAAACAGCAGCGGCGTGGTATCGCGCCGCCAGGGCGCAACGTTGAGCTCCTGCCAGATTTTCTTCAGCTTGCGGCCGCCCTGGCGACCGACGATATGCAGATTACCGCTGGCGCGAAAACGAATAGTGACCGCTTCATCCTGGCGCGGGCCGCGTAACGGGCCGCCGGCCAGGAGCTTCAGTTCGCCAAGGCCGTCGGGTAACGGCAGCGGCCTGGCAATATCGCGCCACGCCAGCACCGTCTCGCTCTGTCCGGGGAGATATTTCACCCAGTGCAGCCGTTGCTGATAGCGACGAACGGCGAAGTGGCCAAGGCGCAGGCAGGGATACGCATCCTCGCGCGCCATCGCCACTTCACGCCAGATACGCTCCGGCATCTCGCGCGAAGGCATCGGCGCATTGAGCCCAGCCAGCCAGCGGCGCAGCAGCGCGGCCCGACGCGGCGCGCTCATGGCCGCCAACGGTTCGATAGTCAACGCGCCATCCTCCGCCACCAGCGTTGCCAGCTCCGCCGCGAGCATTTCATCCAGCAGCTGTTCCTGCTCGCCGCACAGGCTGGCGCTGCGCGCTACGGCCTCGGCGAAGTGCGGCCAGCGAGCGTTAAGCAGCGGAACAATTCGCAGGCGGAGAAAATTGCGATCGTAGGCGTCGTCCTGGTTACTTTCGTCTTCAATCCAGCTGAGCTGATGGGCTATCGCCCACCGGTGCAGGGAGTCGCGGCTTTCGTTAAGCAGCGGACGCAGCAGTTTCGTCCCGGCAAAATCGGACTCGCCGGCCATCGCCGAAAGCCCGGTTGGGCCGCTCCCCCGCTTAAGCGCCAACAGAAAGGTTTCACACTGGTCGTCAAGATGCTGTGCCGTCACCAGCACTTCGCCGGGTAATAGCGCCGAACGGAAAGCCTGATAGCGCGCCTGACGCGCGTGGGCCTCAATCCCCAGTCCCTCATCGGCGAGCGCCACCCGTTCAACCAAAAGCGGTACCTGCCACTGCTGGCATATTTGTCGGCAGTGCGCCACCCAATCGTCGGCGTTCGCGCTGAGGCCGTGGTGAATATGCATCGCCCGCAGTTGAACGGTAGGATCCTGTTCGCGCCAGCAAACCAGGCGATACAGGAGCACGCTCGAATCCAGCCCGCCGCTAAAGGCCACTAAAAAATGGCGGTGCGGCTGTAGCGTTTGCGCCATGTCTGGGATCATCATCATGAGAGTACTAACTGAGGAAAGCGTGTCCGGCACGTTACCCGGCAGAACACGCCCTGACAAGAATTACTGCTGATAAATCTCCAGCGGTAGCCCGTCCGGATCGTTAAAAAAGGTGAATCGTTTACCGGTGAAGGGGTCGATACGAACGCCTTCACAAGCCACGCCGTGGGCCTCAAGATGCGCAACGGCGGCATCGACATCATCAACGCTAAACGCCAGATGGCGCAGCCCGCAGGCTTCGGGGCGGCTCGGACGCGCAGGAGGAAACGGGAATGAAAAGAGTTCAATAACATATTCGCCATTTAGCGCCAGATCGCCCTTCCATGAATCGCGCTCCTGGCGATAGAACTCGCCCTGCAGGGTGAACCCCAGAATGTCGCAGTAGAAGGCTTTACTCTTCGCATAATCCGTCGCAATGATGGCGATATGGTGAACCCGTTTTAAACCCAGCATGGTACAACTCCTCCAGTTGAAGCCAACAAAGTTACTCGTTCAGTTCGTGAGTGCGCAAGCGCTTAGTCATTTTTTAAGACTCGAACCCAGTACACGCCGTCTTCATCGCGTTTCGCGCCGTGGATATCGGTTTCGAAACCCGGATAGTGGCGGCCGATGGAGCACAGCATAAGCAGGAAATTGAGCACCGCGCGGCTCTCTTCGGCGATCATCTCGCCGGGCATCAGCAGCGGCACGCCGGGCGGGTACGGTAGGATCATATTCGCTGAAATACGCCCGACCAGATTCTCCAGTTCAATGGTTTCCACTTCGCCTTTAATCTGCCGCTGCCAGGCCTGATGCGGCGTCATTTTCATCTCCGGCAGGACGTCGAAAGCGCTAAGCATCAGCTGCGAGAGCTGGTGCTGGCGAATCAGACGATGAATACCCTGGGCCAGATCCTGAATACGCATGTTGCGGTAAAAATCCGGATCTTCGGCGTACAGATCCGGCAGCATGTTTTTCACCCGTAAATTGAGATCGTAAGCGCGTTTGAACTCGGTCAATCCGCGCAGCAGCCCCATCGCCCGGGTTTTATCTATACCGATACTGAACAGGAACAGCAGGTTGTACGGCCCGGTTTTTTCTACCACCACGCCGCGCTCATCAAGGAACTTCGCCACCAGCGCGGCCGGAATGCCTTCGCTATCCATGTTGCCCTGCTCGTCCATACCGGGCGTCAGAATGGTGACTTTCACCGGATCGAGGAACATATGGTCGTCATCGGCGTCCTGAAAGCCATGCCACCTTTCTCCGGGTGAAACCGGCCAGCACTGCGCTTCCCCCACCTCTTCCGGCTGCCAGATATCAAAAAACCAGCCGTCAGACTCTTCGCGCAACCGCTGCACCTCTTTACGAAAATCCAGAGCCCGCTCAATCGAACGCTGAATCAGTCGTCTGCCGGAGTTGCCGCGCAGCATGGCGGCAGCCGTCTCAATGGAGGCAACGATCGGGTAGCTCGGGGAGGTCGAGGTGTGCATCATAAAGGCTTCATTGAAGGTATCTTCATCATAGCTGCCTTTAATATGAATCAGCGAAGCCTGCGATAGCGCGGCCAGCATTTTATGCGTCGACTGCGTTTCAAAGATCACTTTCCCCGCAATGCGATCGCCGCTCATCCCGCTTTTACCCTGATAGATCGGATGAAAATGGGTATAGGGCACCCAGGCGGAATCAAAGTGGATTGACGGTACGTCGAGGGTCTCTTTGATCCAGGTGGTGTTATACAGCAGTCCGTCATAGGTGGAGTTGGTGATCACCGCATGCACAGGCCACCCGGCGCCGCCTGTCGCATTAACCTTTTGCTGAATACTGTCGCGGGTAAATTCGCGCTTGGGTATGCCGCCGAGGATCCCTAGCGCATTGCGCGTCGGCTTTAGCCACAGCGGCACCACGTCGCTCATCATCAGTAAATGAGCCAACGATTTATGGCAGTTGCGATCGATAAGCAGGGTGCTGCCCGCCGGAGCAGAATACATACCGACAATCTTATTCGACGTCGAGGTTCCGTTGGTCACCATATAGCTCTGTTCGGCGCCGAATGCGCGGGCAATATACTCTTCCGCCTCCAGATGCGGACCGCTATGATCGAGCAGCGATCCCAGCTCCGTCACGGAAATAGAGACGTCGGCCTTTAGGGTATTCCCGCCAAAGAAATCATAAAACAGACAGCCCACCGGACTTTTTTGATATGCCGAGCCGCCCATATGCCCGGGGGTACAGAAAGTATATTTCCCCTCCTGCACATAGTTGAACAAGGCTTTGGTAAACGGCGGGGTTATGTTGTCGAGGTATTCACGGGTGTATTGACCGATGCGGGTAGCGATCTCTTCCGCCAGCCCCAGCGCGTATTCAAAGAACCATAGCGTCATGCGCAGGTCCTGGCTGCTGACGTCCATCGTCGAATGGGCGTTGATAAATGCGTACAGCGGCAGATATTCATTTAAGCAATTAATATCGCTGCACAGATCAACGCTGTATTCATCCCAGTCAAAAATAACCCCGCAGATCCGCGGATTATGCTCGATAAATTGCAAAAGATCGGCGCTATTTTGCGGCCAGATGGTCTGGAAACCTTGCCGTTGCAGGGCGGCTTCCAGTTCTTTGATCGGTTCGTCTTTATAATAGACGCCGTGGGGACCCATGATCGCAATGATATTCACGCTTTCCTCCTGAATTTACCTAAGGAAAGCATCATATCACCCCGCCAGCGCTAAGCACTGGCGGATTTATCTCTATTACAGCGCTTTCCACGCATCGCCCCAGGCAATGCCTGCGCCGGGCTCATAGTAGGTCGGCGCCACGTTGCACCACGCCCCTTCAGGTAGCGGTTTACACTGATACAGCGCGCCGTGGTTATTAACGATATCGCCCGCTTTCCAGGTCTGGGTACTGCTCCAGGAAGGATAGCTGATGGTGTCGCTGTCTTTGCCATCGGTCGTTTCATCCGCAGCAGCAGCTTTAGCCTTCACGTTCAGGGTGTACGTTGCCGTGCTGGATAAGGTCCCGTCGCTTACCGTCAGGCTCACTACATATTGCGCATCGCGATCTTTTTCCGGAGCGGTAAAGGTGATAACGGCTTTATCCTGTCCGCTGATAGTCTGACCGTCCTGCGACATCCAGGTATAGGTGAGCTTATCGCCATTCGCATCGGTAGAGCCCTCCGCGCTCAGGGAAACCCTGGCGCCCGCTTCGATAGCGCCAATCGGACCGGCGATACGCGCAACCGGCGCCACGTTAGTTTCCTGCGCAGGCGTGGTATCGTCAGGCGTCGCCGGGGGAGTATCCTCGGCCTGGCCGGTATCGTCGATGATATTGACGTTGAAGTGGCTCTGGACGCACTTCGCATAGTCACCTTGTTTAAAGGCGCTATACGGCGTCTGGTAGCCCACCAGCTGGCAGGCGTTAGTCTTGCCGTCAGCGGTGTCCGGGCTCCATCCCCAATCCTCTTCCCAGTAAATCGGTAACGCGCCCGCGCCGCCTTCATCGAACTGCTTCATATTCTTACAGCCGAGAACTTCATCATCAGCAATCGGCACTTTCAGGTAGTTTGCGAACTCTTTGTAGTAGGCAATACGGTTCAGAGACTGCGCGTTCTCTTCCGCCCCGCCGCACTCGACGCCGCCGTTGATAATTTGAATGGTGACCCCAAAGCCTTCAACCAGGCCATTCGCTTTATCATGATCGTTTGGTACCCAGGTTCCGTCGATGACGTGCAGCATAGAGGGCTTCGGCGGCTGCGGGTAAACGAAGAAGAACACCGCGCTCGCCAGGTTCATCCAGGTATCCGCCACCCGCTCCGGTTTATCCAGCAGAGGACGAACGTCGCCATCGTACATGGCATCGGAGAACGGGCCGTAGTTGTAGTTATAGGAGAGCTGTTTTGCGCCGCGGCCAAAGTAGCTCAGGTAGTCGCCGTCTTTATCTTTACCGCAGGGCCAGGTCTGCCCCTGCCAGATATCCGGGTTACACTCCCCGTTGTAGCCGCCTTTCTGACCTTCAACCCAGCCCACTTCACGGAGATAAACCAGCGCCTGGCGCCACTCGGGAATATCGCGCCAGCTTTCGTGGCCGCCGGTTTCCTGAGCAAAGTGGGCAAACATGGTTGCCAGAGATTTACGGCATATGGCATCGCTATCGCGTCCGTCGGTATAGGTCCCGCAAACCGCAGGGAATTTACCAATAGCTTTCAGAAAGTTAGAGTAGGTATATTCTGCCGCGCGCATCGGGAACAGATATTCCCAATCCTTTTCGGACAGAATGCTTTCCACGCGCTTCACGTTTGCCGGGTTAGTCGCCAGACCCGGCTCGATTTTTTCAACTTCGCTGTTCGGCAGCGTTTGAATCGATGATTTTACCGATGTCATGAGCGGAAAGTCGGTTAAGGCTTTTTCTTTCGCGGCCAGGTCACTCGCCTTGATGGTTGTCGCTTCCGTTGCGCCAAGCAACGGTGTGGCCTGTGCGGCCCCCAGGCTTAACATGATCCCTGCGGCCACGGCGCTTAATGCGACGGTTTTGTGCAATGCCATAGTATTTCTCCTTTATCCTTGTTAACGGCCTGCCGGGTCGCAATCCCTGGCAGTTGCTGCAGTTTCAGGAGAGATCGGCATCATCGGCTAATCACATTAGCTCTTATTCATCTCATCTCGTCTCAGTAAACAACACATAAAAAAAGGGCCGGAAAATCCGGCCCTTAGGGATAAAAAATGAGTCAGATAATCAGGCGTAGCCGTAGCTCATCAGACGCTGATAGCGACGGTTCAGCAGCTCTTCTTCACTCAGAACATCGAGGTCAGCCAGATCGGCCAGCAGCTGCGCTTTCAGAGAGGCGGCCATGACTTCCGGATTACGATGCGCGCCGCCCAGCGGCTCAGGAATGATGGAGTCAATCAGCTTCAGCTCTTTCAGACGCGGGGCAACAATCCCCATCGCTTCGGCGGCCAGCGGCGCTTTATCGGCGCTTTTCCACAAAATGGAGGCACAGCCTTCCGGGGAGATAACGGAATAGGTGCTGTACTGCAGCATATTCACTTTATCGCCCACGCCGATTGCCAGCGCGCCGCCGGAACCACCTTCACCGATAACGGTGCAGATAACCGGGACGCTCAGACGCGACATTTCACGCAGGTTGCGGGCAATCGCTTCAGACTGGCCGCGCTCTTCCGCACCGACGCCCGGGTAGGCACCCGGGGTGTCGATGAAGGTGATGATTGGCATTTTAAAGCGTTCGGCCATTTCCATCAGGCGCAGCGCCTTACGATAGCCTTCCGGCGCCGGCATACCGAAGTTGCGGCGAATTTTCTCTTTGGTTTCGCGCCCTTTCTGGTGGCCGATAATCATTACCGGACGCCCGTCCAGACGCGCAATCCCGCCGACGATAGCTTTATCGTCAGCATAGGCACGGTCACCGGCCAGTTCGTCGAATTCGTCGAAAGCCAGGCGGACATAATCCAGGGTGTACGGGCGACGTGGATGGCGCGCCAGTTGCGCAACCTGCCATGCACCAAGATCGGCGAAGATCTTGCGCGTCAGCTCTACGCTCTTTTCACGCAGGCGATGCACTTCTTCATCGATATTAATATCCAGTTTCTCATCCTGGCGGCTAACCGCAGTCAGAGAATCGATTTTCGCTTCCAGCTCTGCAATCGGCTGTTCAAAATCAAGGAAATTCAGACTCATAGTATTCCTGTATTAGTCAAACTCCAGTTCCACCTGCTCCGAGCCGATAAGGCCACGCAGATCGTTAAGTAAACGATCGCTCGGAGAGACGCGCCATGTTGCGCCAAAACGCAACCGCGCGCGTGCATCCGCCCTCTGATAATAGAGGTGTACTGGAATAGTTCCCGAACGGTGGGGTTCCAGAGACTGACGGAGTCGGTTTAAAAGCTGGTCATCAATTTGCCTGTCCGTCAGCGAGATAGCAAGCCCGCGAGCATATTTTTCCCGGGCTTCGTCAATGTCCATGACTTCACGAGCGGTCATTTTAAGCCCCCCGCTGAAGTCATCAAAGCTGACCTGTCCGCTGACGATAAGTATGCGGTCTTTTTCCAGCAGCTGCTGGTATTTATCCAGGGCGTCGGTGAACAACATCACCTCCAGACGCCCGGAACGGTCATCCAGCGTGCAGATGCCGATACGATTGCCGCGCTTGGTGACCATGACCCGCGCGGCAATAACGAGCCCGGCCGCCGTGGTCACTTTACCACGATCGGTCGGATGCATGTCTTTGAGTCGTACGCCGCCTACGTAGCGCTCGATCTCTTTCAAGTACTGGTTAATCGGATGCCCGGTCAGGTACAGCCCCAGGGTCTCCCTTTCGCCATCCAGCACGACCTGTTCCGGCCACGGCTGGCAGCTGGCGTAGGACTGTTCAATTTGCTCAGGCTCTTCCGCCAGTACGCCGAACATGTCCGCCTGACCGATAGCTTCGGCTTTGGCATGCTGATCGGCGGCTTTTAGCGCATCGCCCAGTGAATTCATTAACGCCGCGCGATGCGGCCCGAGGCGATCGAAGGCCCCGGACATAATCAGTTTTTCCAGCACCCGGCGGTTGAGCTTTTTAATATCCGTACGCGCGCAGAGATCGAACAGCTCGCGGAAATAGCCGCCCTGATTACGGGCTTCAATGATCGCTTCTATCGGACCTTCGCCGACGCCTTTGATGGCGCCGATACCATAAACGATTTCGCCATCGTCGTTAACGTGAAAATGGTACAGGCCGGAGTTAATATCCGGCGGCAGGATTTTCAGCCCCATCCGCCAGCACTCATCCACCAGGCCGACGACCTTCTCGGTGTTATCCATATCCGCGGTCATTACCGCCGCCATAAATTCAGCCGGATAGTGCGCCTTCAGCCACAGCGTCTGATAGGACACTAAAGCATAAGCGGCAGAGTGCGATTTGTTAAATCCATAACCGGCGAACTTCTCTACCAGGTCAAAGATTTTAATCGCCAGTTCGCCGTCAACGCCGCGCTTTCTCGCCCCTTCTTCAAAGGTGCCGCGCTGCTTGGCCATCTCTTCCGGCTTTTTCTTACCCATCGCACGACGCAGCATATCCGCGCCGCCGAGGGTATAGCCGGAAAGCTCCTGGGCAATCTGCATGACCTGTTCCTGGTACAGGATAATGCCATAGGTTGGCTCCAGTACCGGTTTCAGACATTCGTGCTGCCACTGTACGTCCGGATACGATATCTCTTCGCGACCGTGCTTACGGTCGATAAAGTTATCCACCATTCCCGACTGCAGCGGCCCCGGTCGGAACAGGGCCACCAGAGCGATCATATCTTCAAAGCAGTCAGGCTGCAGACGCTTGATCAGATCCTTCATACCGCGCGATTCGAGCTGGAAGACGGCGGTGGTTTCCGAACGCTGCAGCATGTCGAAGCTTTTTTTATCGTCCAGCGGGATAGCGGCGATATCCAGCGGCCCCTCGCCGTTCTTCTCGCGACGGGCGTTGATCATCTCCAGCGCCCAGTTAATGATGGTGAGCGTACGCAGACCGAGGAAGTCGAACTTCACCAGCCCGGCATATTCAACGTCGTTCTTATCAAACTGGGTAACCGGATGCTGGCCCGCTTCATCGCAGTACAGCGGGGCAAAATCGGTTATTTTGGTGGGCGCAATCACCACCCCGCCCGCATGTTTACCGGCGTTACGGGTGACCCCTTCGAGCTTACGCGCCATGTCGATCAGCGCTTTAACCTCTTCGTCCGCCTCGTAAATCTCCGGCAGCTGCGGCTCGGCTTCAAACGCTTTCGCCAGCGTCATACCCGGATCGGGCGGTACCAGCTTGGAAATGCGGTCCACAAAGCCGTACGGGTGGCCCAGCACGCGGCCAACGTCGCGGATAACCGCTTTCGCCGCCATGGTGCCGAAGGTAATAATCTGCGAGACCGCATCGCGACCGTACATGTCCGCGACGTGTTCAATCACCTGGTCGCGCTTCTCCATACAGAAGTCAACGTCGAAGTCGGGCATGGAGACACGTTCCGGGTTAAGGAAACGTTCGAACAGCAGGTCGAACTCCAGCGGATCGAGGTCGGTAATTTTCAGCGCATAGGCCACCAGCGATCCGGCGCCGGAACCACGTCCCGGCCCTACCGGCACGCCGTTATCCTTCGACCACTGGATAAACTCCATAACGATCAGGAAGTAGCCCGGGAACCCCATCTGGTTAATCACCTGCAGCTCAATATCCAGGCGTTCATCATATTCGGGACGGCGTTTAGCCCGCTCATCCGGATCGGGGAACAGGAATTCCAGACGCTCTTCCAGACCCTCTTTGGATTTCTTAACCAGATAATCTTCGGTGGTCATATCCCCCGTCGGGAACTGCGGCAGGAAGTACTCGCCAAGGCGCACGGTCACGTTACAGCGTTTGGCGATCTCCACGGTGTTTTGCAGCGCTTCGGGAATATCGGAAAAGAGCTCGCACATCTCCTCTTCGCTGCGCATATACTGCTGCGGCGAGTAGTTGCGCGGACGCTTGGGATCGTCGAGGGTAAAGCCGTCGTGGATAGCCACGCGGATTTCATGGGCGTCGAAGTCGCCCGGCTCAAGGAAGCGAACATCGTTGGTCGCCACCACCGGTAGGCCGCGGGTTTCCGCCAGTTCTACCGCCGCATGCAGGTAGGGCTCTTCATCCTGACGGCCGGTGCGAATGAGCTCAAGGAAGTAGCAATCAGGGAAATGTTGTTCATAAAAATCAACGCACTGATCCACCAGCGCCATGTTTCCGCGCAGCAGGCTACGACCCACGTCGCCCATACGCCCGCCGGAGAGCAAAATCAGCCCTTCTTTTAATTCGATCAGCCAGTCGCGATCGATAATCGGGCCTGCCGCGCCGTAGCCGCGCTGATAGGCTTTGGAGATCAGCAGCGTCAGGTTTTGATAGCCAGCGTTGTTCGCCGCCAGTACCGTCAGCTGGCTCAGTTCATCGCCAAGCAGATCGCTCTGAACGTGAAAATCGGCCCCGACGATGGGTTTAATTCCGGCACCGTGCCCTGCTCCGTAGAACTTCACCAGCCCGCAAAGGTTGGTAAAATCAGTGATCGCCAGCGCAGGCATGCCGAGCGCGGCCGCCTTTTTTACCAACGGTCCGGTTTTCGCCAGACCATCGATCATGGAATAGTCGCTGTGCACCCGCAGGTGTACGAAACGTGGTTCAGCCATCTTCAGATTCCGCGTTACTTAATTGCTTGCGTGTCGGTTCAGGACGCCAGGCCCAGCGCGCGTTTCACCGGGCCAAAGCTGCGCCGGTATTGCTCGATTACGCCATGTTCCAGCAGCTTTTGCAGATGAAAAGCGGTGGGATAACCTTTATGTTGCGCAAAGCCGTACTGCGGGAACTCCCGGTCCAGTACGGCCATTTCAGCATCGCGCGTCACTTTAGCCAGAATAGACGCGGCGCTGATTTCCGCCACTCGGCTGTCGCCTTTGACGACCGCCAGTGACGGCATCGGCAGCGGCGGACAGCGGTTACCATCAATAAGAACAAACTCAGGGGAAACGCGCAAACCGGCAACGGCGCGCTGCATGGCCAGCATAGTCGCGTGCAAAATATTCAGCTCATCGATTTCATGCGGCTCAGCGCGACCGAGGCTCCAGCACAGCGCTTTTTCTTTGATCTCGTCAAATAGCGCAAGGCGGCGTTTTTCGCTTAGCTTTTTTGAGTCGTTAAGACCGACGATCGGCTTTGCCGGATCGAGAATAACCGCGGCGGTCACCACCGCGCCAACCAGCGGGCCGCGTCCGACTTCATCGACTCCCGCAACCAGATGGGTATGCGGATATACGAATTCCATCATTTTGCTAACTCCAGTACGGCATCCGCCGCCTGCTCATCAGCGTTGCAGCGGATCTGCTGATGCAGCGCGCGGAAGGTTTCATGCATATCGTGGCTGGTTTTTCCGTCGGCCAGCAGCGGCTTCAGCGCCTCGGCCAGCGCCTGCGGCTGGCATTCATCCTGCAGCAGTTCTTTAACCAGTTCGCGCCCGGCCAGTAAATTCGGCAACGACACATAGTCGGTCTTCACCAGCCGTTTCGCCAGCCAGAAGGTAAACGGCTTCATCCGATAGCCGACAACCATCGGACACTTAGCCAGCATACACTCCAGCGCAGCCGTGCCGGAGGCCAGCAGCGCGGCATCGCTGGCGATCATCGCATCGCGCGCCCGGCCGTCGAGCAGGTGGACGGCAAGATCAGGCGCCGTTTCCGCTTTGATGCGCTCGAACTGTTCCCGCCGCTTCGCGTTGACCAGCGGAACAACCACTTCCAGGTCGGGATAATGGTCTCGCAGGAGCTGCGCCGTTTTCAGAAAATCAGCGCTGAGCATCTCAACTTCCGCCCCACGGCTTCCCGGCAGCAGCGCCAGGCAATGCACGTTACGATCGATCCCCAGACGGTCGCGCGCCGCGCCTTTATCCGGGTCCAGCGGCATCGCATCCGCCATCGTGTGGCCGATAAACCGGCAGGGAACGTTGAATTTGTCATAAAACGCTTTTTCGAAAGGCAGAAATGCCAATACCAGATCGGTGGATCTGCCAATTTTGAAAACGCGTTTTTGCCGCCATGCCCACACCGAGGGGCTGACGTAATGGATAGTTTTGATACCCTGCTTCTTCAGATTACCTTCGAGGGTGATATTGAAGTCAGGCGCATCAATGCCGACGAATACGTCTGGCTTAAGCTCGGTCAATCGACGGGTGAGATCGGCGCGAATATGCAGCAGACGGCGCAGGCGACCCAGCACTTCCACAATGCCCATCACCGCCAGCTCTTCCATCTCATACCAGGCTTCGCAGCCTTCCGCCTGCATCAACGGCCCGGCAACGCCGACAAAGCGGGCATCAGGTATGCGGGCTTTGAGCGCGCGGATAAGACCGGCACCAAGAATATCGCCGGAGGTTTCTCCGGCGACCAGGGCAATCGTCAGGGGACGCAATTCAGCCATTAACGAATCAGGCCGCGCGTGGAGCGGGCAAAAAAGTCGGTAAAGGTCTGCACTTCGGGATACTGCGCCGCCAGCTCGGCAATTTCAGCTTTCGCTTCGTCCAGCGTTTTACCGCTGCGGTACAGCAGCTTATACGCGTTACGAATCGCAGTGATCGCCTCACGGCTGAAGCCGCGGCGTTTCAGCCCTTCGATGTTGACGCCAAACGGCGTCGCGTGGTTGCCCTGCGCAATCACGAACGGCGGAACGTCCTGCGCTACGCCGGAGCAGCCGCCCACCATCACGTGTGCGCCAATAATGCAGAACTGATGCACGGCGGTCATGCCGCCGATGATAACAAAATCATCCAGCGAAACGTGGCCCGCAAGGGTCGCGTTATTGGCCAGAATACAGCGGTCGCCCAGCGTACAATCGTGCGCCACGTGGGCGTTGATCATCAGCAGGTTATCGCTGCCCACCTTCGTTAATCCACCGCCCTGTACTGTGCCACGATGAATGGTGACGCTTTCGCGGATGCGGTTGCGATCGCCAATTTCCACGCGGGTCGGTTCGCCAGCATATTTCAGGTCCTGGTTAACTTCGCCGATGGAAGCGAACTGATAGATCTCGTTATCGCGGCCAATTTTGGTATGGCCGTTGATGACAACGTGAGATTTCAGTACGGTACCTTCGCCGATTTCGACGTTAGCACCAACAATACAAAACGGGCCAACGTGGACGTTAGCGCCAATAACGGCGCCTTCTTCTACAATGGCGGAAGGATGAATAAAGGCGGTTTTATCAATCACGTATCAGGCCTCCCGGCTACGGGCACACATCATCGTTGCTTCGCAAACCACTTTTCCGTCAACGGTTGCAACGCCTTTAAAGCGAGTCAGACCGCGGCGGGTTTTTTCAAAAGTGACTTCCATAATCATCTGATCGCCAGGCACGACCGGACGTTTGAAACGCGCTTCGTCAATCCCGGCAAAATAATACAGCTCGCCCGGTTCCAGTTTTCCAACGCTTTTGAATGCCAGAATGCCGGTGGCCTGGGCCATAGCTTCGAGAATCAATACGCCCGGTAAAATCGGCTTACCAGGGAAATGCCCCTGGAAAAACGGCTCATTTACAGAAACATTTTTAACTGCGCGTAGAAAACGACCTTCTTCAAAATCCAGCACGCGATCGACCAGCAGGAACGGGTATCGGTGAGGCAGAAGTTCCAGAATCTCTTCAATGTGCAGAGTATGAGTGTCAGTAGTCAAAATACTCTTCCTGTCTAAATATCCTAAAAGGCAATAATAACACGGCCTGCGGCAATCTCATGAATGCAACAGGCCGAAAATTTAATGTGGCTGGACGCAGCACTAATCTTGTTGATTAACCTTGCGCTCAATGGCTTTGAGGCGCTTGCTCATATCATCAATATTCAGTACCAGCGCAGCGGTCTTACGCCAGACCTTATTCGGCTGCAGCGGGATACCTGAAGAGTAAACCCCTGGCTCGGTGATAGGACGCATAACCATTCCCATCCCCGTGACGGTGACTTTATCGCAGATTTCCATATGGCCGTTGATCACGCTGGCTCCGCCAATCATGCAGTAGCGGCCGATCTTCAGGCTGCCCGCCATGATCACGCCGCCAGCAACCGCGGTGTTGTCGCCAATCACCACGTTGTGCGCAATTTGACACTGGTTATCAATAATCACGCCGTTACCGATGACGGTGTCGTCCAGCGCACCACGGTCGATGGTCGTACAGGCGCCAATCTCCACGCGATCGCCAATAATTACGCGACCCAGCTGTGGGATCTTAACCCAGTTGCCGCGATCGTTCGCGTAGCCGAAGCCATCTGCGCCAATCACCGTGCTGGACTGGATCAGGCAATTCTCGCCGATCTCAATGTCGTGGTAAACGGTGACGTTGGCCCATAAACGCGAGCCGGCACCTATTTTCGTATTTTTCCCAACAAAGCAGCCCGCGCCGATAACCACGTTATCACCGAGGATGACGCCCGATTCAATCACGGCGTTGGGGCCAATCGCCACGTGGGTACCCAGCTTCGCCGTCGCATCGATGACCGCGCTGGGCGCGATATCCTGCGCCGGCTGCGGCGTGGTATCAAGAATTTGAGCCATGCGCGCGTAGGTCAGGTAGGGATTACGCACTACCAGCGCGGCGCTATGAGCAAAAGGTAAATCATCCTGCGTCATCACGACGGCAGATGCCTGGCAAGCGGCCAGGTGTTCACGGTACTTAGGATTTACCATGAAAGTAATATCGCCCGCTTGTGCGGACTGCATGGACGCAACGCCGGTGATGACGATATCGCCATCACCGTGTAATTCTGCATCCAACTGCTGGGCTAAATCAGCCAGTCGAATTGAAGGCATTACTTATTTAACCTGTTTCAGCACATCAGCGGTGATGTCTTTTACATCGCTGCTGTTGTATGCAACGGCATTAGAGTCAACAACCAGATCGATGCTCTGATCTTTAGCCACGCTCTGCACGGCGCTCTGAATACGAGTCACCAGCTTGCCGCGCTCTTCGTTAGAACGACGTGCACGATCCTGTTCGAAAGACTGCGCTTTCTGGGAGAAAGTCTGGCGCTGAGCCATCACGTCTTTTTCCAGTTTGGTACGGTCAGAGCCCGCTTTCATGGACTGCAGACGCTGCATTTTAGACTGCAGGTCGCCTTCCATACGCTGCAGCTCGCTCGCGCGGCCTTTAAACTCGTTTTCCAGCGTGTTAGAAACGCCTGTTTTCTGGGCAACCTGTTGGAAGAGGCTGTTCATGTTAACCATTGCAATTTTATCTGCCGCCTGAGCGGAAGTTACCATTGCTAAACCCAGACCTGCAGCTAATAACCACTTTTTCACAATTAACTCCTTACCATCCCATGAGTACCCAGGGGTACCGTTATTTGCGTGGCCAAGCGACAACTTCAGTTATCGCCAATAGTCAGCGCTATACTGCAACTGCACTTACATTCCATTGTAGCCAATACCATTACCAGGTTTTACCGATGTTAAACTGGAACTGTTCGGCTTTGTCTCCATCGTACTTTTTAAACGGCTGAGCGTAGGAGAATACCAACGGCCCTAACGGCGACATCCACTGTACTGCGATACCCGCAGACATACGGATATTGCTTGGATCGCTGTAGTCCGGGTAACCACCATATGCGGCTGAATCCCAGTGAGTATCCCACACGGTACCCATATCCCAGAAGACGGAAGTACGGACCGAGTTCGCATATTTATCGCTAATAAACGGCGTCGGGGTGATCAGCTCAAGGCTGGCAACCGCCATGGCGTTACCGCCCACCGCATCATCAGACTTACACGGTGCGGACTCGCTGCTCTTACATTCGTTATCGTAGCTGCTGTCGTCGTCATGACGACTGCTGGCCGGGAAATAAACCGCTTTCGGACCGATAGTATTGGACTGGAAGCCACGCACGGTGCTTGAACCACCGGCATAGAAGTTCTCATAGAACGGCATCTCTTTACCGCCCAGACCATCGCCATAACCAAAGCGGGTACGACCCAACATCACCCATTTATGATCGTCATCGATCGGTACATAGGTCGCGGTATCGAGCGTCGCTTTGTAGTATTCGTTATCCGATCCCGGAATCGTCACTTTACCGTTCAGGTTGACGCGTGAGCCTTCGGTCGGGAAGAAGCCACGGTCAAGCTTGTTATACGTCCAGCCGTAGTTGAAGGTGAAGTCGTCAGCGCTGAACGAGTTTCTGTCGTTGGTGTTGTCCGGATACTGCCCCATCGAATTCAGATAACGCCACATGGATACCTGAGGCTGCATGTTGGACAGCTTGTTATGCACATAGCCCAGGCCCGCGCGCAGCGTATTGTATTCGTTAACCGGGAAGCCCAGCGTGATGTCTGTACCATAGCTTTTGTTGGTATAGTCAGACAGGTCCGCATCGTTAGCGTCGAAGTCGTTATAGAAAACACGACCGCCGAGGCTGACGCCATCCACGGTAAAGTACGGGTTCGTCACCGACAGTTCAGTATAGGTCTGATAGTCGTTTTTGGTGCCGTTAATCCCAACGGAATAGCCGGTACCGAGCCAGTTATCCTGCTGAACGCCGGCCTGGAAGCTGACGCCGCTTTCCGTACCGTAACCAACGCCGAAGTTAAAGCTACCGGTGTTACGCTCTTTAACCTTATAGACCACGTCAACCTGATCCGGGCTGCCCGGAACGCGCTGCGTATCGGTATCAACCGTTTCAAAGTAGCCTAAACGGTTCAGACGATCTTTACCCTGATCGACCAGGTCGCTGCCTAGCCAGGCGCCTTCCATCTGACGCATTTCGCGACGCAGAACGGCATCTTTCGAGGTATCGTTGCCTTCGAAGCGAATTTTACGCACGTAGTAGCGGTTACCCGCATCGACGTTCACGTGCAGCTTCACGGTCTTATCGCTATCGCTGATTTCCGGCTGGGACTGAACGCGCGGATAGGCATAGCCGTAGCGACCGAGGAGTTTCTTAATGTCATTCTCCATTTTGGTCACTTTGGTGCCGTTATACAGCTCGCCCGGCTCCACTTTGGTCAGCGCTTCGATTTCCGCCGAATGCCCCGCCAGATCCCCCGTCACCTGCACACCAGAAAGCTTGTACTGATCGCCTTCGGTAATGTTGATGGTGATGTAGATACCTTTTTTGTCCGGCGTCAGGCTAACCTGCGTGGAGTCAATGTTGAAACGAGCATAGCCGCGATCCAGATAGTAGCTGCGCAGCGTTTCAAGATCTCCCGCCAGCTTCTGTTTCTGATATTTACGATCGCCCACCACGTTCCACCACGGCACTTCATCGCGCAGCTGGAAGGTAGAAATGAGTTCATCGGTGCTGAATGCGTGGTTGCCGACGATATTGATCTGCTGGATTTTCGCCGAGACGCCTTCCTGGAATACCAGCTTCAGGTCGACACGGTTACGCGGCAGCGGCGTCACGACAGCTTTAACGCTGGCGCTGTACTTACCGACGCTGTAGTAGAAATCCTCCAGCCCCTTTTCGATATCAGCCAGCGTGGTGCGATCGAGGGATTCCCCTACGCGCACGCCGGATGCCTCAAGGTTTTGCTTGAGCATGTCATCTTTCACCGACTTGTTACCGGAGAAAGTGATGCTGGCAATCGTTGGACGCTCTTTCACCTGCACCAGCAGGGTATCACCATCGCGCAGTACGCGGACGTCCTCAAAGTTGCCGGTGGCAAACAGAGCACGGATGGTGTTACTGATATCATCATCGGTTACGGTATCGCCAGGACGCACTGGCATACTGAGGAGGGCCGCACCAACAGCGACTCGCTGAAGGCCTTCGAAATGAATGTCCTTCACCACGAACCCGTCAGCACCGTATACGGTTGCGCTGCTAAACAGCAGCGACGCTATGAGCAACTTTTTCATCGCCATCGTTATTATGCGTTCTTCCTAACAAACTCTCTTACAACCGAGAGAAATCATTGAAAAGTGCAAGCCCCATTAACAGCACCAGCAATATTGAGCCAATGCGATAACTAAAGTCTTGAACTCGCTCGGATACCGGCCCGCCTTTCAGCTTTTCAATCGCCAAAAACAGCAGATGTCCCCCGTCGAGAACGGGAAGCGGGAACAGGTTGATTATGCCGAGGTTCACGCTGATCAGCGCAAGGAACATCAGATAGTAAATCAACCCAAATTCCGCTGACATCCCAGCCCCCTGGGCGATAGAAATCGGCCCGCTGAGGTTGTTCAGTTTGACATCACCGGTTATCAATTTGCCCAGCATTCGGACCGTTAACGACATCAGCTGCCAGGTTTTATCCGTGGCTTCAGCGATGGCGGCAAACGGCCCGTACTGACGCACTGTCTTATATTCATCAGGCAGCGGGATGACCTTAGGTACGACCCCTGCAAACCCCTCCGCTTTGCCTTTGGTAGACTTCGTGTCCGGCGTCAAGGTCACCGACAGGGGACTACCCTGCCGCTCGATGTCCAGAACTAATGCCCTACCCGGATTATCACGCACCAGATTAACAAACGTCATCCACTGCGTTAACGGTTGACCATCGACTTTAACGATCCTGTCGCCCGCTTGCAAACCCGCCTTCTGCGCCGCCGAGTCAGATTGTACTTCAGCCAGGACGGTATCAATCTGCGCGCTGCGAGGCTGAATGCCCAACGAGGCAACCGGATCTTGTTTATCCGGCTCAAACGCCCAGTGCTGCAGATCGAGGATTTTATCCTGACGTTGATTGGTCCCGAAAGGGGCGACCGTAACTATTGTTTGCCGATCGCCTATCTTCGCCACCAGCGCCATACGTACTGCATCCCAATCAGGCGTTTCGATGCCATCTATCGCTTTAAGTTCCGTTCCTTTTGCAATTTGTGCTTGCGCGGCGATCGAGTTGGGCGTTATGTCGCCAACGACCGGACGCACGCCTGGCACGCCGATAATAAACACCAGCCAGTAGGCAAAAATGGCAAAAAGGAAGTTCGCGATTGGCCCCGCGGCAATAACGGCGGCGCGCTGGCCGACGGTTTTGTTGTTAAACGCGAAGTGACGCATCTCTGGCGCCACGGGCTCAACGCGTTCGTCGAGCATTTTGACATAACCGCCCAGCGGAATAAGGGCGATAATAAATTCCGTACCTTGCTTATCAAAACGGCGCCACAGCGCTTTGCCAAAGCCGATTGAGAAACGCTCAACGCGGATACCGCAGCGGCGAGCAACCCAGAAATGGCCAAACTCATGGACGGTGATCAACACGCCCAGCGCAATAATAAAAGCAGCCAAATTCCAGAGAACGCTCAGCATAAAACCTTCCGTCAAATCGTCCTGAAAACCAACAAGAGTAGGCAAGCAAACACGGGCACCGCGGCCGTCAGGCTATCGATACGATCGAGGATGCCGCCGTGTCCGGGAATCAGATTTCCGCTATCTTTAATGCCAGCTTCGCGTTTAAACATGCTTTCGGTCAGGTCGCCGAGTACCGAAGCCAGGGCCGCGACAATAGAACACACCAGCAGCACCATCGGCGTGACATTCAGATGGGCCCACCAGCCGTAAGCCCAGGAGATAACTGCTGCCGTTAACAGACCGCCGAAAAAACCCTGCCAGGTTTTACCCGGAGAAACCTTTGGCGCCAGCTTATGCTTACCGAACATTTTTCCGAACATGTAAGCGCCGGAATCCGCGCCCCAGACCAGAATCATCACGTACAGCAACCACAGCGCACCGCTATAATGGTCATCGGTGTAATGCCAGGCCCGAAGCGCCAGCATGCCCCAAAAAAACGGCACGATGGTCAGGACGCCAAAAATCAGACGGAGCGTTTTTGAATTGCGCCAGAAAGCCGCTGAAGCGGGGTAAGTCAGCACTAAAAGCAGCGCGACGACCCACCAGCCTAATGATGCCCATAGCGCGCCCTCAACCAGCGGTTGATGAACGTCATAATGGTATTCCGGCATCAGGAATAGCATCAGCGCCAGCAGCAGACCGCAAAGCACTGACAGCCAGACTCTCTGGGTAGTTGAAGTGAAACCGCTAAATTGCCCCCACTCCCACGCGGCGAGCATACAGACGACTAGCGTAACGATGGCAAAACCCGCGGGCGGCAGTAAAAAAAGCGCCGCAATAACAACGGGTATTAAGACGAAAGCAGAAATCAGGCGATACTTCAGCAAAAGTGACCCCCATCAGGCATTGTTGCCGCCCGGCTCAGTGCCGCCGAAGCGACGCTCTCGATTAACAAAGGCATGGAGTGCACCTTCAAAGTCCTGTTCAGCGAAATCGGGCCAAAGAACATCCGTAAAGTAAAGTTCGGCATAGGCAATTTGCCAAATCAAAAAATTACTAATGCGATGCTCTCCCCCGGTCCTAATAACTAAATCTACGGGAGCCAGTTCATGCATGCAGACCTGCTGGCTCAACATCTCTTCTGTGATTTGCTCGGGCTGAAGCACCCCGTCTTGCACCTGTTTGGCCAGATGACGAACGCCCTGGACGATATCCCAGCGACCGCCGTAGTTCGCCGCAATATTCAGGGTCAAACCGGTGTTGTTCTCAGTCAGCGCCTCCGCTTTGCGAATACGCTCCTGGAGACGCGCATTGAAGCGCGTGGTCTCGCCGATAATACGCAGACGCACATTATGCCGGTGCAGACTTTTCACTTCGCTATCCAGCGCCCAGACAAACAGCTCCATCAGCGCGCTGACTTCCTGCGCCGGGCGATTCCAGTTTTCACTGCTGAACGCGTATAACGTCAACGCTTCAATACCATTATTCGCCGCGAAAGAGACGGCGCGACGAACAGATTTAGCGCCGGCTTTATGGCCAAAGGCGCGGATCTTTCCTTGCCGTTTTGCCCAACGCCCGTTGCCATCCATAATAATGGCCACATGACGACAGCCATGCGCAGGCAACATTTCGCTGACAGTTTGATTAGCAGACAACATAACGCGTTTTAAGTCCATAATAAGGATTAGCTAAGCTACTAAACACGGGCCACCGGTCAGCGCTGGATACGCATTTTTATCCGGTGCCGGAGCTACGGCCAATCGCAGAGAACAACCAAAAGCTTTACGCAAAAAAGCCGTGTCTTGCCACGGCCACCGTAATCTTTCACACCAAAATGCAACGATCGGATGGCGCAGACTATATCACTGAAGCACAGCGCCCACAAATATCACAACGCGTATCAGAATTTGCGCCACGCCGTCAGGAGCTGGCCTGCGCTTACCCGGGCCATCGCATCAATAGCCAGCACTTCATCAATACTTTGCGGCTCATTTAACGCCTGTTGATCCAGCACCGCCTGATTTATCGCCGCAATATCGGTAAAGCGAATATCCCCGTTCAGAAACGCCGCGACCGAAACTTCATTTGCCGCATTCAGCGCCGTGGTCGCCGCCTGGCCGACATCAAAAGCCTCCATGGCCAGCTTCAGACAGGGGTAACGGCCGTAATCCGGCGCCGAGAAGCTCAGAGTGCTCAACTGACAGAAATCCAGCGGTTTCACGCCAGAATTAAGGCGTTTTGGCCAGCCCATCGTGTGGGCAATCGGCGTACGCATATCCGGCTCGCCGAGCTGCGCCAGGACGCTGCCATCCTGATAACGTACCATCGAGTGAATCACCGATTGCGGATGGATCAGGACTTCCATCTGCTGCGCCGAGGCGTTGAACAGCCAGCGGGCTTCGATATACTCCAGCCCTTTGTTCATCATGGTGGCCGAATCGACAGATATTTTGCGCCCCATCGACCAGTTTGGATGCTTGCATGCCCGATCGGGGGTCATCGCCGCCAGTTCAGAAATCGCCGTTTCCCGGAAGGGACCGCCGGAGCCGGTGAGCAGAATCGACGCCACGCCGTTCTGGGTTAAATCAGCGTATCCCAGATTATGTTGAATTGTTTCCGGCATACTCTGAAAAATCGCATTATGCTCGCTATCAACCGGCAACAATCGTGCGCCGTACTGCTGCACGGCATCCATAAACAGACGGCCACAGGTCACCAGCGACTCTTTGTTCGCCAGCAGCACCGTTTTACCCGCACGAATGGCTGAGAGCGTCGGCACCAGGCCTGCTGCGCCGACAATCGCCGCCATCACCTGCTCAACCTCGTCGAGCGCCGCCACTTCTGCCGCCGCCTGCTGGCCGCTCATGACTTCCGTTCGGCTGCCCTGCTCGCGCAGTTGCGCACGCAGCAGCTCCGCGCTGTGCGCATCGTCCATTACCGCGTAACGAGGGGAGAATTCCAGACATTGTTCAACCATACGGTCGACATTTTTCCCGGCGACCAGCGCGGTGATAGAAAAGCTATCAGGATTATGGCGCACCACATCCAGCGTGCTGCAGCCGATAGAACCGGTCGAACCAAGAATGGTTAATTGCTTCATGAGGCGTCCAGAATAATGAAGACAGGATAAAAAGCAAAACGCCGCCAGCAAACCCTTATGCATCAATTATCGGTTGACAGAGCGGAGGCGCAAGGCCTTTGACATGGCGCCAAAGGCTACAAGGCCAGCCGTCTAAACGCAATCCCGAAAATTGAGCGTACGGTCTCCTGTACGGCGTTTCAGATTTTACGCAGGCCGATCGTCAGACCTGCGTGTCGGCAGAGAATCAGAACTGCATCAGTTCCGCTTCTTTATCCGCCAGCGCCGCATCAACTTTCTTGATAGCAGCATCAGTCATTTTCTGCACATCTTCCTGAGAGCGGCGATCGTCATCTTCGCTGATCTCTTTCTCTTTCAGCAGCGCTTTGACTTTGTCGTTGGCATCGCGACGAACGTTACGTACGGCAACGCGCGCCTGTTCAGCTTCGCCACGCACGATTTTGGTCAGATCTTTACGACGCTCTTCGGTCAGCGGCGGCAGCGGAACGCGGATATCGCTGCCCGCAGAGCTTGGGTTCAGACCGAGGTCGGAAGCCATAATCGCTTTTTCAACGGCCGGGCTCATGGAACGATCGAAGACGTTGATCTTCAGCGTGCGGGAGTCTTCTACCGTTACGCTAGCCAGCTGACGCAGCGGAGTCGGCGTGCCGTAGTATTCCACGATAATGCCATCCAGCAGGCTGGGAGAAGCACGACCCGTGCGTATTTTGCTGATTTGGGTTTTGAACGCTTCAACGCATTTGTCCATGCGTACTTCAGCATCTTTTCTGATATCGCTAATCACGTTACGAATCCTTGAAAACTTGTCTCAGACAGACCAGACGGTCACCCACTGCAAAAGTGAGCTAAGTATAGTCATGTTTATGCTCAGCGTCTTTCAGGCTGCGGGTCAGCCGCAGCATTCCGTCCACAGAGCATGTTGAAAACCATCGGGTCAAAAACCCGAAAAAGTAAGGCCGAATATTACCCGTATTTGACGCTGACGGGAATTACTCAGTAATTAATGTGCCTTCTTTTTCACCCATCACCACGCGGCGCAGCGCGCCAGGCTTATTCATATTGAATACGCGAATCGGCAGTTTGTGGTCACGCGCCAGGGTAAAGGCCGCAAGATCCATCACTTTCAGCTCTTTATCCAGTACTTCGCTGTAGGTCAGCTGATCGTACATCGTTGCGGAAGGATCTTTGGCCGGGTCAGCGGTAAATACACCGTCGACTTTGGTGGCTTTCAGTACCACATCGGCTTCAATTTCAATGCCGCGCAGGCAGGCAGCGGAATCGGTGGTAAAGAATGGGTTGCCGGTACCCGCGGAAAGAATCACCACGCGGTTGTTACGCAGCAGGCTGATAGCTTCCGCCCAGCTGTAGTTATCGCACACGCCATTCAGCGGAATCGCTGACATCAGGCGGGCGTTCACATAGGCGCGATGAAGTGCATCACGCATTGCAAGGCCGTTCATGACCGTTGCCAGCATGCCCATGTGGTCGCCCACAACGCGGTTCATACCCGCTTTCGCCAGACCAGCACCACGGAAAAGGTTACCGCCACCAATCACTACGCCAACCTGAATACCCAGCTCAACCAGTTCTTTGATTTCCTGAGCCATGCGGTCAAGTATGCTCGCATCAATACCGAAGCCTTCTGAACCTTGCAGAGCTTCGCCACTTAACTTAAGCAGAATACGTTTGTAGACGGGTTTTGCATTGGTAGCCATGTTTCTTTCCTGAGACTGTCAACGAATGAGATGAATTAATTCTGGCGACATTGTACGTCGCTTTTCAGCGTGCCCACTATAGCGGTTGGCTGAATTTACACATTAGGCGCAAAAAGAAGCCGCCCTCAGGCGGCTCCTTTTGAAAATTAAGACTGCTTGGACATCGCAGCAACTTCTGCTGCAAAGTCAGTCTCAACTTTCTCAATGCCTTCGCCCACTTCAAAGCGGATGAAGCCAGTCACGTCAGCGTTGTGCTCTTTCAGCAGCTGAGCAACGGATTTGCTCGGGTCCATAACGAACGGCTGACCGGTCAGAGAAACTTCGCCGGTGAATTTCTTCATGCGGCCTTCAACCATTTTCTCTGCGATTTCTTTCGGCTTGCCAGACTGCATGGCGATGTCCAGCTGAACCTGGTACTCTTTTTCGACCACTTCAGCGGAAACGTCTTCCGGCTTAACGAATTCAGGCTTGCTTGCAGCGATGTGCATAGCCAGCTGTTTAACCAGCTCTTCGCTCGCGCCTTTAGCGGCAACCAGAACACCGATACGCGCGCCGTGCTGGTAAGAGCCCAGAACTTCGCCTTCCAGGGAAGAAACGCGACGGATGTTGATGTTCTCACCGATTTTAGCAACCAGCGCAACGCGTTCTTCTTCGAACTGTGCTTTCAGAACTTCAACGTCGGTGATTTTGCCTGCAACAGCTGCATCCAGAACTTTGTTAGCAAATGCCTGGAAGCCACCATCTTTAGCCACGAAGTCAGTCTGGCAGTTAACTTCCAGAATGATGCCGTAGGTGCCATCGATTTTAGTGATGATCACGCCGTCAGCGGCAACGTTGCCCGCTTTTTTCGCTGCTTTAATAGCACCGGATTTACGCATGTTTTCGATTGCCAGCTCGATGTCGCCGTTCGCTTCAGTCAGCGCTTTTTTGCAATCCATCATGCCTGCGCCAGTACGCTCGCGCAGCTCTTTTACCAGGGATGCGGTAATTTCAGCCATTCTTTATTCCTCGGGAGATGTGATCGGCCCGGTTCCAGGAACCAGACAGATTTGAAAGTGAAAAAGGGGCCGCTAAGAGGCCCCTATTTATACACGGTACTAAATAAGGGTATGCCTTATTATTCAGCTTCTACGAAGCTTTCTTCCGCCTGAGAAGCCAGATCCTGAGAACGGCCTTCACGAACGGTAGCAGCAACAGCGCTCAGGTACAGGCTAACTGCACGGATTGCGTCGTCGTTACCCGGGATAACGAAGTCAACGCCGTCCGGATCGGAGTTAGTATCAACGATAGCAAATACCGGAATACCCAGGTTGTTTGCTTCTTTGATTGCGATGTGCTCGTGGTCAGCGTCGATAACGAACAGCGCGTCCGGCAGGCCGCCCATGTCTTTGATACCGCCCAGGCTGTTTTCCAGCTTGTCCAGCTCACGAGTGCGCATCAGCGCTTCTTTCTTGGTCAGCTTGTCGAAAGTACCGTCCTGGGACTGAGTTTCCAGGTCTTTCAGACGTTTGATAGACTGACGAACGGTTTTCCAGTTAGTCAGCATACCGCCCAGCCAGCGATGGTTCACGAAGAACTGGTCGCAGCTGTTAGCAGCGTCTTTTACCGCTTCGCTTGCAGCGCGCTTAGTACCAACGAAAAGGATTTTGCCTTTGCGAGAAGAGATCTTGTTCAGTTCAGCCAGAGCTTCGTTGAACATCGGTACAGTTTTCTCAAGGTTGATGATGTGAACTTTGTTACGCGCGCCGAAGATGAAAGGCTTCATTTTCGGGTTCCAGTAACGGGTCTGGTGACCAAAGTGAACACCAGCCTTGAGCATGTCGCGCATGGAAACAGTTGCCATGTTTAAAACCTCTATAGATAAAAGTTGGGGTTATGCCTCCACGTATCCCATATTACCGACCCCAAAGGGCACCCCGGAATATGTGCCGATACGTGTGTGTTGTTACACAAAGTGAGATTTGTCGCTTCAGTCCATCTTGTGTATCTGAGAATGGAACAGAAGTCCGGCGCGCTTTATACCACAAAACAGGACCAGACACCAACTGTTGTTGACGTCGCGTGCTGCTAATGATTCTCAATTTGGCAGCAGGACGCCCGGACTGTTAACATTGTTCAGACATAATCTATTATTGTCGAAAAAATCGACACTGCTGGACACAATCCATGGCTATTTCTATCAAGACATCTGAAGACATCGAAAAAATGCGCGTTGCCGGCCGCCTGGCCGCTGAAGTGCTGGAAATGATCGAACCCTACGTAAAACCGGGCGTCAGCACCGGCGAACTGGATCGCATCTGCAACGATTATATCGTTAACGAACAAAAAGCCGTATCCGCCTGCCTGGGCTACCACGGCTTCCCGAAATCCGTCTGCATCTCTATTAATGAAGTGGTGTGCCACGGGATCCCGGACGACGGCAAGCTGCTGAAAGATGGCGATATCGTCAACATTGACGTCACCGTCATTAAAGATGATTTCCACGGTGATACCTCGAAGATGTTTATCGTCGGTAAACCGACCATTCTGGGCGAGCGCCTGTGCCGCATTACCCAGGAAAGCCTCTATCTGGCCCTGAAAATGGTCAAACCGGGCGTTAATCTGCGCGCTATCGGCGCGGCTATCCAGAAATACGTTGAAGCCGAAGGTTTCTCCGTCGTGCGCGAGTACTGCGGCCACGGTATCGGCCGCGGTTTCCATGAAGAACCGCAGGTGCTGCATTACGACTCTCCGGAAACCAACGTGGTGCTCAAACCCGGCATGACCTTTACCATTGAGCCGATGGTCAACGCGGGTAAAAAAGAGATCCGCAGTATGAAAGACGGCTGGACGGTAAAAACCAAAGACCGGAGCTTGTCTGCGCAGTATGAGCATACTATTGTGGTGACAGACAGCGGCTGCGAAATACTGACGTTACGCAAGGATGACACCATCCCGGCGATAATCTCGCACAACGAATGATGAAAAGCCGGCGCCAGCCGGCTTTTTTATGACGGGCACCCTGTGGGCCGCCGCAAGCGACGTTAAAAATCGCTCCCGGCGATTTTTTATGACGGGCGTCCTGCCCGTCACCCTATGGGCCGCCGCAAGCGACGTTAAAAATCGCTCCCGGCGATTTTTTATGGGTGATAGTTTTTTATTATGGTGGCGCGATGAGCAACTCTTTATCTGATACTGTCTCCCCTGCCCTGGCCGACCAGCCGGCGAATCCGGGCTGCTGGCCGCAGAGCGACTTCAACTGCGCGGCTATCAAGGCGCACATCGACGCTTTTCAGCGCTGGCTGGGCGAAGCGTTTGACCACGGCATCGCCGCAGAGAGATTGATTGAGGCGCGCACCGAATTTATCGATCAACTGCTTCAGCGGCTATGGGTCGAGTACGGGTTCGGGTCGATGAACGACATCGCGCTGGTCGCCGTCGGCGGTTACGGCCGCGGCGAACTGCACCCGCTTTCCGATATCGACCTGCTTATCCTGAGCCGTAAAAAGCTGCCCGATGAGCAGGCGCAGAAGGTCGGCGAGCTGCTGACGCTGCTGTGGGATATCAAGCTGGAAGTCGGCCACAGCGTGCGCACCCTCGAAGAGTGCCTGCTGGAGGGGCTGTCGGACCTCAGCGTCGCCACTAACCTGATTGAATCGCGTCTGCTTATTGGCGACGTCGCGCTGTTCCTTGAACTGCAAAAACACATATTCAGCGACGGCTTCTGGCCATCGGAAAAGTTCTTTGCGGCAAAAGTCGAAGAGCAGAATGTACGCCATCAGCGCTATCACGGGACCAGCTATAACCTCGAGCCGGACGTGAAAAGCAGCCCCGGCGGCCTGCGCGATATTCACACCCTGCAGTGGATCGCGCGCCGCCATTTCGGCGCCACCTCGCTTGATGAAATGGTCGGCTTCGGTTTCCTGACCGAAGCCGAGCGCAACGAGCTTAACGAATGCCTGCATCAGCTGTGGCGCATTCGCTTTGCGCTGCATCTGGAGCTCAACCGCTACGATAATCGTCTGCTGTTCGACAGGCAGTTCAGCGTCGCCCGTCGCCTGCGTTACGAAGGCGAAAGCAACCAGCCGATCGAGCATATGATGAAGGATTTCTTTCGCGTCACCCGCCGGGTGAGCGAGCTGAACCAAATGCTGATCCAGCTGTTCGAAGAGGCGATTCTGGCGCTCACCGAAGATGAGAAGCCGCGGCCGATTGACGATGATTTTCAGCTGCGCGGCACGCTAATCGATCTGCGCGATGACACGCTGTTCATCCGCGAACCGCAGGCGATTCTGCGCATGTTCTTTATGATGGTGCGCAACAGCAGCATTACCGGCATCTACTCCACCACGCTTCGCCACCTGCGCCACGCTCGCCGTCATCTGACGCAGCCGCTTTGCTATATTCCGGAAGCGCGGACCCTGTTCCTCAGCATGCTGCGCCATCAGGGCGCGGTCAGCCGGGGGCTGCTGCCGATGCACCGCCATAGCGTGCTGTGGGCCTATATGCCGCAATGGTCGCATATTGTCGGTCAGATGCAATTTGACCTATTTCACGCCTATACCGTTGATGAACACACGATCCGCGTGCTGCTTAAGCTTGAGAGCTTCGCCAAAGAAGAGACCCGCAGCCGCCATCCGCTGTGCGTTGAACTGTGGCCGCGCCTGACGCATCCGGAGCTGATCCTTATCGCCGCCCTCTTCCACGATATCGCGAAAGGACGCGGCGGCGACCATTCGATTCTCGGCGCGCAGGACGTGCTGAAATTCGCCGAGCTTCACGGTCTTAACTCGCGCGAAACCCAGCTGGTGGCGTGGCTGGTGCGTCATCATCTGCTGATGTCGGTCACCGCCCAGCGTCGCGATATTCAGGATCCGGAAGTGATCAAGCAGTTTGCCGAAGAGGTGCAAACGGAGAACCGTCTGCACTACCTGGTTTGCCTGACCGTCGCCGATATCTGCGCCACCAACGAAAACCTGTGGAACAGCTGGAAGCAGAGCCTGCTGCGCGAGCTCTATTTCGCCACCGAAAAACAGCTGCGCCGGGGGATGCAAAACACGCCGGATATGCGCGAGCGGGTGCGTCACCACCAGCTACAGGCGCTGGCGCTGCTGCGGATGGAAAATATTAATGAACAGGCGCTGCACCAAATCTGGAACCGCTGCCGCGCCAACTACTTTGTGCGCCATACGCCAAACCAGCTCGCCTGGCACGCGCGTAATCTGCTGCAGCACGATCTCAGCAAACCGATGATCCTGCTCAGTTCCCACGCCTCGCGCGGGGGCACCGAGATCTTCATCTGGAGTCCGGATCGTCCTTACCTCTTCGCCGCCGTTTGCGGCGAGCTGGATCGACGTAATCTTAGCGTTCACGATGCGCAGATCTTCACCACCCGCGACGGCATGGCGATGGATACCTTTATTGTTCTTGAGCCGGACGGCAGCCCGCTTTCCGCCGACAGGCACGAAATGATCCGCGTGGGCCTGGAACAGACCATCAGCCAGCGCAGCTGGCAGCCGCCGGCGCCCCGTCGTCAGGCGGCGAAGCTGAGGCATTTTTCCGTGCCGACGGAGGTGAATTTCCTGCCGACGCATACCGACCGGAAATCCTTTCTTGAGCTGATTGCTCTCGACCAGCCGGGTCTGTTAGCGCGCGTCGGCCAGGTGTTTGCCGACCTCGGAATTTCGCTCCACGGCGCGCGAATTACGACAATTGGTGAGCGAGTAGAAGATTTATTTATAATCGCCACCGCAGACCGGCGCGCCCTTAATAATGAGCTACAGCAAGAAGTGCAACAACGGTTGACAGAGGCCCTCAATCCAAACGATAAAGGGTAACGTATTTTTTTAAGTAAATGGAAAGAGTAAACAATGCAGCAATTACAGAACGTTATTGAGTCCGCTTTTGAGCGTCGCGCCGACATCACGCCGGCAAACGTGGATACCGTAACCCGCGAAGCGGTTAACCAGGTGATTTCTCTGCTTGATTCCGGCGCGCTGCGTGTCGCTGAAAAAGTTGACGGCCAGTGGGTCACCCATCAGTGGCTGAAGAAAGCGGTTCTGCTCTCTTTCCGTATTAACGATAACCAGGTTATCGATGGTGCGGAAAGCCGCTACTTCGATAAAGTCCCAATGAAGTTCGCGGATTATGATGAAGCGCGTTTCCAGAAAGAAGGTTTCCGCGTCGTTCCGCCGGCGGCCGTTCGTCAGGGGGCGTATATCGCTCGCAACACGGTTCTGATGCCGTCCTATGTGAACATCGGCGCCTACGTTGACGAAGGTTCGATGGTTGATACCTGGGCGACCGTGGGTTCCTGCGCGCAGATCGGCAAAAACGTCCACCTGTCCGGCGGCGTCGGCATCGGTGGCGTACTGGAGCCGCTGCAGGCGAACCCGACCATTATCGAAGATAACTGCTTTATCGGCGCGCGTTCGGAAGTCGTTGAAGGCGTCATCGTCGAAGAGGGTTCCGTTATCTCCATGGGCGTCTACCTCGGCCAGAGCACCAAAATCTACGACCGCGAAACCGGTGAAGTGTTCTACGGCCGCGTTCCGGCGGGATCCGTCGTCGTCTCCGGCAACCTGCCGTCAAAAGATGGCAAGTACAGCCTGTACTGCGCGGTTATCGTCAAAAAAGTCGATGCCAAAACCCGCGGCAAGGTTGGAATCAACGAACTTCTGCGTACCATCGACTAAGCAGCATGAAAAGCGGGAGGCATCCCGCTTTTTTTATATATTGAGCTGGCGAAGATGGATTTTTTCGTTAATTATTCAAAGATTACGATGATATCAAAGGTACCGTTATGTACGATAATCTGAAAAGTCTTGGTATTACCAATCCTGATGAAATCGATCGCTATAGCCTGCGGCAGGAAGCCAACAACGACATTCTGAAAATCTACTTTCAGAAGGATAAAGGCGAGTTCTTCGCCAAGAGCGTCAAGTTCAAATATCCGCGTCAGCGCAAAACCGTTGTCGCCGACGGCGTGGGCCAGGGATATAAAGAAGTCCAGGAGATTAGCCCTAATCTACGCTATATCATCGACGAGCTGGATCAAATCTGTCAGCGCGATCGCACCGAAATCGATCTGAAACGTAAGATCCTCGACGATCTGCGTCACCTCGAAAGCGTGGTGACGAATAAGATCAGCGAAATCGAATCCGATCTGGAAAAACTGACCCGCAATAAGTAAGCCTGATACGGGCCAGATGCTGGCCCTGTTTCTCTCTGCCTCATCCTCTTTTTTCTCACTTACCCCCACCGGCAGCATCAGCGAATATCAGCTATTCCTCTCTGATATCATTTCATCTCATATCCCTATCTACATGAATGACATAATAAAATAAGTCGCTGTATGTTCAATTTCCACCTGAAAGGAGATCATACGATGACACAGGAAATTGAACAAAAATTTTATACCCTACAATCTGCGCCCTGGCTGGATAAGACCGGTTTTGAAAAAGGACGGCAGCACGATCGCCAGCCGCTGGGCTTTATTCTGCCCGCCAATACGCCGCTGCACATTCGCCAACCGGATATCAGCAACGGCAACTCGATTCTGCGCCTGCTTTGCAATGATACCGCGCTAGAAAGCACCAGCACGATCGCCACCGGCTGGAAAACGGTCAGCGCCACGGTCGACACCGTTCCTTTTGTCGATACGCTGTTTACCGACCAGTCCAGCGAATTCACCGTCATCTACCAGCAACCTGCGGCAACTAAACCGCTGCCGTGCTGGAAAGCAGGACAATCTGAGGATGAATTTTTCCTCAGCTGGGAGAAAAATCAATCCGCACTCGCGCTGCTTGATTTAGATGTGATTAACCTGCTGCTGCCCTACGCCGACCGCGATAATGCGATGAAAGCGGGCTTATCCTCGCTACACGCTTATTACACCCACCTTTTCAAATGCTATAACGACTGGGCTGGGCTAAGCGATCGCCCGGATGCGCCGTGGAACCAGGATGTCGCCAACCGCTACTTTGTGCGGGCAGATAAACACGGCGTCGGCGCAGCCTATTATCACCCCTGGTGGTGCGCACATACATCATCAACGTTAGGTGAAGGCTGGCTGGATAACGTTGCGACGCAGTGGGTTATTCTTCATGAAATTGCGCACGGGTATCAGGGCAAATTTATGCAGGACACCACTCTGCCCGTCAATGAGGTGTGGAACAATATTTACGCCGCTTTCTATCAGCAGCTTACCCTGAGCCAGGATAATCATCTCTATGTGGATGGCTGGCTCTATAACTATGGTCAGCAGGCCGTACAGGAACTCCAGCTGATGACCTATATAAAAGACCAGACGCCGGTCGCCAGCTGGGGCCTGCGTCCGCGCCTGCAGTTCCTGATGCTGATGTTGCTAAAAGCAGGAACCAAAGCCTTCAGCGCCTTTAACCAGAACTATCGTGAACTGGCCAACGGCGATAGCTTCCGGCCGTCCGATTATCAGCTTATCGATATGTTGGCTACCGCCATTGCCGCCGCCGCAGGGTATGATGTCACGCCGTTTATCGAGCTATGCGGCTTAACGCTGGAAATTACCACTAAGGGAGATATCGCCGCGCTGGCGGCAAAACCGCTCTATCCGCTGTATCTTTTCCTTCCGCAAAGCGAATGGGATAGCGCGCGGCGGCAGCTGGGGCTGGACTCCTTCGTGTGGCTGGTGGATAACAGCGAACTGGCGGCATTAGGCAAAACGGGGACGCTATCCCTGACGTTCAATATCGACCAGCTGGAACAAATTTACGGGCGAACGCTGACGATTAAAGATAATTGTGGCACGCATTATTCACTGGTTGTTAATGATGACACGTTGATCCTGAATGATATTCCAGTCGGCGTTTACCAGATCGATCCTCCGAAAGGCCGTTCACAAAAATATCGTCCGGATATCAGCTATCTCGTCGTAAAAGAAGGGGCGAATGCGGCTACCATCAACTACACCCGACAACGCGATACCCGCGGGCGTAACGTGACAATGAGCTTTTTAGGTATTGGCGACACGCCGTTTGCATATCTGGATATCGATTTCGAAAATCAGCAGCTTACGCTGAATATTACCAGCGCCACGCCGCACAACAACTACCCTGACGCGCTCTATGCCGGCGTATGCGTACTTTCCGCCAGCGGCGAAAAAGTCTTTGAGCGCAATATGAACGGCACAAACTGCGCCACCGGTAAGGTGATTATTCCCTTCGGCCCTCACTATCACTTGTATATTACTCACGTCGAGCCGGGACGTCTGAAAGCCTCCCCGGAGTATTTACCGCTGATCGCGGGCGAGAAATGCCAGCTGATGCGTATTGATGAGAGTGGGCTTTACAACTTTATCCTCGATAATAATCCGGCGGAAGATTTACTGGCTATTTTCGAGCATGACGCTCAGGCGATGCGTAACCAGCCCTCGCTATTAGCGCAGGAAGAGAGCGTATGTAAAAACGATCTCTGGCTGATGCTCTCCCATATTGAAGAGCCCCAGCGCAGCAGGCTGCTTAAAGAGTATGCCGATGTTCTGCCTCAGGATAATAGTGAACCGGGCGAGTTGACGGGCAAGAGCGTGACCCTCAATCTCAGAGGACAGGGCAACAAAGATTTTTGCCAGATCGTTATCGATAATCAACAGCACGCCATGACGGTCACCACCCGTACCGGTGCGCCGCACCCGTATTATGTCTCCCATACCTACGCCAGCATTACGGTAACCGGGGCGGACGATACGGAGGTTTATCGCCGCAGCTATGCCGGAGCGACCAACAACCTGGCAAACAGCGAAACTCTCGCGCTCGCTGAAAACATGATCATTGAGGTTTTCCATGATGAGCCATTCCGCTCCAGCGCCAGCAATGATACGACGCATCTCGCCATTACGCTGAAGCAGCACAACCGCTGGCGGGTAGTGAAGGATGGGCTGGAGGCCTGTTCGCTGGTGCCAGACCCGGAGGATAAAGAAACTACGGATGCTGAGGACGAGGCTACAGAGCTGTATGGCGATCTCTTCTGCTGGCAGCTACTTGGCAATGATAATATTCGTTTTGCGACGATGGAGATGGATATTGGCCGCGGCGCGCTCACCTTTACCGCCAGCCCCGTGGTGCCGAATAAGCACTTTACGACGGCCTATGCCGCGGTGAATATCTACAATACGCGCGGCTCGGTGGTTTATCGCCAGTCCATTAAAGGCTCATCGCAGCTTGGCGACTATATAGATACGGCAATACTTGATGAGGGCTATATCATCGAAGTATTCCATGCCGAAGCCGGCGATCGCTCCGTCATTATCAACCCACAAAACGGTAACGCCTGGCCACAGCCTCATACCGTCTCCTGGCAAGTCACGGCCCGCGGACTGCAGCGCCTGTAATTGCCGTCCCCGCTCCCGCCGCAGGCGGGAGTGTTTTTAGCGCTGCTCATCGAGCTGTAGCGCAATATACAGCAGCAGACGATCGTCAAAATTACCCAAATCCAGCCCCGTCAGCTCAGAGATACGGTTCAAACGGTATTCCAGCGTATTACGGTGGATAAACAGTGCTTTCGACGTCGCCAGCGGCTGCACGTTATGACGAAACCAGGCCTGTAAGGTGCGACGCAGCAGGCCGTTGTTATCCATCGCCTTCAGGCGAACCAGCGGGCGCGCCAGCTCATTAGCCTGCCAGCCGCCGCGCAGGCTATCCAGCAGTACCGGCAGCATCAAATCCTGGTAAAAATAGCTACGGCTCTCCGGCATCCGCTGTTTACCGACCATCATGGTGGTTCTGGCGGTGCGATACGAGCGAGCAATACTGCCCGGTCCGGTAAAAAAGTTTCCCAGCGCCACGCGAAAACGCAGCTGACCGTTCTCTTTCATCCTGCTAATGAGCTGCTCGACCCGTTTGCAGTGATCTTCCGCATCCCAGCGGCCAAAGGCGTTCAGCGCGGGCTTCAGTACCACCATTTCGGTCAGCGAGACAATGGCCACCAGATTATTACGGTCCGGCGTGGTCAACGCGGTCTGGAGCTGCTGCAGCTCCGCCATCGCGCTGTCTACGCCCAGCTGGCCGCTATCCACTTCAATCATAGCCACCACGCGCGGTTGGTTGAGATCGATCCCCAGACGCTGGGCCCACTCGGTCAGCGCCGGGGTGTTCTCTTCCGCCTGAATCAGGTTCATCACCAGCTCTTCGCGCAGACGGCTATCCTGGGCCAGGAGATGCATCAGCCGCGATTGTTCCAGCATCATCTCGGCGGTCATACACACCAGTTCACCGTATTTACGCAGCGACTCCGGTTCGCCGGTCAGGCCGATAACGCCGACGATCTCCCCTTCCAGACGCAGCGGCAGGTTGATCCCCTGGCGCACGCCGTGCAGATGTCGGGCAACGGCATCATCAATATCGACAACGCGGCCCTGGGAAAGCACTAATAGCGCACCTTCGTGCAATTCACCAATTCGCTCGCGGTCTCCGCTACCGATAATGCGCCCGCGGGCATCCATTACGTTAATATTGGTATCAATGATGCGCATCGTACGCGCCACGATATCCTGAGCCATTTTGGTATCAAGATGCCAGCCAGCCATGTAACCCTCCCGTGAGCAGGCTAACAGCATAAAAGAGTTGGCAACACGCCGCATTGTGCATTTGCACAAAGCCGGGCTAAGAAATATGGAGTTGTGGAAGATATCACAGAACGAAAAATGGAAGGGGCGGCAGAAATAAAAAAGCCCCTTTCCTCCGCAAGGAGAAAAGGGGCTTTGCGAACCGTCAGGGATTACTGCATCAGCAGATAAATCGACGTATCGCCGCGCTGGATATTCAGCGCCAGAACCGACGGTTTGGCATCAAAAATTTTGCGCAGGTCGGCAATATTTTTCACCGGCTGCTGGTTCGCGCCAACGATAATATCGCCTTTCTTCAGGCCAATCTGCGCCGCCGGCGTTCCCGCTTTCACGTTACTCACCACGACGCCTTTATCCTGACCTTTGTTGCTCATTTCCGCACCTTCAATACCGTTGAAGATGGTGCTTGAGTCAACCTGGTTCTGATTGCTCTGCTGCAGCTCAACGGTCACCGTCACCGGCTTGCCATCACGCAGCAGGCCAAGCTCGACTTTGCTGCCGATCGGCATGGTCCCCACCTGGGCACGCAGCGCGGCAAAGCTGCTGATCGATTTACCGTTCAGCGTGGTAATCACGTCGCCGGCTTTAATCCCCGCCTTAGCGGCCGCCGAGTTCGGCATCACCTGGCTGACGAACGCGCCGCGCTGAGCGTCAACTTTCATCGCTTTCGCCAGTTCGGAATTCAGCTCGGTCCCCATGATGCCCAGCTCACCGCGCTTAACCTGGCCAAATTTGACCATCTGATCGGTCAGGTTTTTCACCATGTTGCTCGGAATAGCGAAGCCGATACCAATGTTGCCGCCGTCCGGCGCCAGAATCGCGGTGTTGATACCGATCAGCTCGCCGTTCAGGTTAACCAGCGCGCCGCCGGAGTTACCGCGGTTGATCGCCGCATCGGTCTGGATAAAGTTTTCATAGTTTTCAACGTTCAGGCCGCTACGGCCCAGGGCGGAAACGATCCCCGAGGTCACGGTTTCGCCCAGGCCAAACGGGTTACCGATCGCCACGGTGTAATCGCCGACGCGCAGGGCGTCAGAGTCCGCCAGCTTAATCGCGCTCAGGTTTTTCGGATCCTGGATTTGAATCAGCGCAATATCAGAACGCGGGTCTTTGCCGACCACTTTCGCGTCGAACTTGCGGCCATCGCTGAGCTGAACTTTGATAGTAGTCGCGTTATCCACGACGTGGTTGTTAGTCACAACATAGCCTTTAGCGGCATCAATAATCACCCCGGAACCAAGGGCCATAAATTTCTGCTGCTGGCCGCCGTCGCTACCCGGCGCACCGCCCTGCCCGCCGCCCTGACAGAACGGAGAGCTCTGGAACGGAGAACCATCCTGACAGAACGGCGAATTGTCGCCAAAGAACTGCTGGAAGTTACGCGGCATCCGCGGCGTATTAACGGTGGTGCTCCCCTCAACGTTAATGCTCACGACCGACGGCATCACTTTTTCCAGCATCGGCGCCAGGCTTGGCATCTGCTGCGCATTAGTCGCCGAAGAAGCTGTTTCCGCCGCGCTCGCAGAGAGAGGGGACAACGCCAGACCTAAACTCAGAGCCAGGGCACTCATTGCTAACGTGGTTTTTTTCATAGGTTTCAATCTCAATTTCAGATAACGAATAGTTGCTGTGTTGGTGACTATCAGAGTCATTTTATAGCGCGAAGTTCCGGAATGAAGTTTTGGTAAAAGTAAAAATTTATTGTCCGTCTTTACAAAACTCACCCTTATTCTACGGCCATCAATCGTCGATATTCATCCCATGCATACAAGTCGGTCATTCCGCTGATATAGTCCTGAATGAGACGACAGCGATAATAATATTCCATCACTGGAAACTCCGGATTATTGCGCGAAATCTTATTTACGGCTTCTATGTAAGCTAACCGATGACGAGTTGAAAGTTTCTGAAAAAGACGTGATGCAATCGGTAAACTTCGCACCCGCTCTTTTTCCACCAGCAAACTAAACTCATCCAGCGATAATTTTAACAGCGGCTGGTATATATCTAACAGACCGCTGATCACGCGATAGCCCTGCAGCTCCAGCTGCTCGACATCCGGATGGCTAAACACATGTTTTACCGCGACATTTTTATATAGTTCAAGAAGCTGGCTGCAATCGCTATCGTCCTCAAGCAGCGCATGGTTAAAGTCACCGCTAAAAATCTTCGCCAGGTTATCAATAAACCGCCGCGCCGCATACGGTACCAGCCTATTGAGCGTATTAACCCGTAAATACATAAAAAACTGATCTTCGGTACTCCGGCTCAGAGAATTCGCACGCGATTTCTCCCAGGCGTTTTCGACAACCTGATTAAACAAGGAGCCTTTTTCGTGAACGCCCCAGGCTTCATAGAGATGCTGATAAAGCTGCTCTACGCTGAAGATGCGTTTTTCTACCGCATCTTCAAGGTCGGCGACGCAATATGAGATATCATCCGCGGCTTCCATAATCCACGTTAATGGGAAGCGATTGTAAGGAGCCAGATCCAGTTCTTTACGCAACCTCGCAACATAGCCCTCTTCGGCTAAATAATAACCAGGTTTTTTCATTAAATAATTGTGGCTAGCCGGCGGTTCCCCGCGCCACCATGCCGGACGCGTATATTTTAGAATACAGCCCACCTGCGCCCAGGTGAGATTCATGCGCATCAGCGTATGCACTAAGCGAATACCCTGCGCATTGCCTTCAAACCAGCATAAGTCCTGGCGAACCTTACGCCGCAGCTCATTCAGCTGGCTATCGCCTTCCTGCAGGCGCAGCGCCGCAACCACGCAGCGATCGTCGGTTAACGGCTGGCTGGCCGCATCGCCGGGGAAGAGCCGCTGGCTGAACCAATCATTAATTGCCGCCTCGCCAAAATGGCCAAATGGCGGATTGCCGATATCGTGCATCAGGCAGGCCATTTCAACAATGCTCTCGAACGGCCCGGTAAGCTCATCCAGCCCGTAGCTTTCCAGCAGCTTCTGCTCTTTCAGACGACTCAGCACCTCTTTGGCGATGTAGCGGCCCACCTGCTGAACTTCCAGAGAGTGGGTCAGCCGCGTACGCACCGCGGCATTGCGCTCCAGCGGGAAAACCTGGGTTTTTTGCTGCAGCCGGCGGATCGCCGGCGAGTTGATGATGCGTCCGCGATCGCTTTCGAAAATTCGCAGGATTTCACGCTCCGTCTCAACGCCCTGCGGTGAACGGTAGCGGCGACGCCAGTTAATCTTGTTGCGAAAATCGATCTTAGCCATGATCTCCCCCGAGCGAGCAATAACGTTTCCTTCTAAGCGCATGATAGACTATGCCGCTAAAACCCACACATCGCGAGTAAATCTATGAAAATCGGTATTATTGGCGCAATGGAAGAAGAAGTTACCCTTCTGCGCGACAAAATCGACAACCGCCAGACCATCACTATCGGCGGCAGCGAAATCTACACCGGCCAGCTGCAGGGCGTTGATGTCGCTTTGTTGAAATCGGGCATTGGCAAAGTCGCCGCCGCCATGGGCGCCACTCTGCTGATGGAGCACTGCAAGCCGGATGTGATTATTAACACCGGTTCTGCGGGCGGCCTCGCGTCGACCCTGAAGGTTGGCGATATTGTCGTCTCCGACGAAACGCGCTATCACGACGCGGACGTCACCGCGTTTGGCTATGAGTATGGCCAGCTGCCGGGCTGCCCTGCCGGTTTCAAAGCCGATGATAAGCTGATTGCCGCCGCAGAGACCTGCATCAGCGCGCTGAATCTTAATGCGGTTCGCGGACTCATTGTCAGCGGCGATGCATTCATCAACGGTTCCATTGGTCTCGCCAAAATCCGCCACAACTTCCCGCAGGCCGTCGCGGTAGAAATGGAAGCCACCGCCATCGCGCACGTCTGCCACAACTATGGCGTACCGTTTGTTGTCGTTCGCGCGATCTCCGATGTTGCCGATCAGCAGTCGCATCTGAGCTTCGACGAGTTTCTCGCCGTTGCCGCGAAGCAATCCACCCTGATGGTGGAAAACCTGGTGCAGCACCTGGCTCGTGGCTAAGTCGCTCAACGCGGCGCTTGCCGTCCTGATGCTGCTTGCCCCGGCGTGGCTTTTCGCCGCGCCGCGGGTGATTACGCTCTCTCCCGCCAATACTGAACTGGCGTTTGCCGCGGGTATTACGCCAGTTGGCGTCAGCAGCTATTCCGATTATCCCCCGGAAGCCGCAAAGATAGAGCAGGTCTCCAGCTGGCAGGGGATGAATCTGGAACGCATCGTCGCCCTTAAGCCCGACCTGGTGCTGGCGTGGCGCGGCGGTAACGCTGAACGCCAGGTGAATCAGCTAAGCTCGCTCGGGATAAAAGTCATCTGGGTCGAAACATCGACCATCGAAGAGATTATCGCAACGCTTCGCCAGCTGGCGCAGTGGAGCCCGCAGCCGGAAAAGGCGCGGCAGGCGGCGCAGAAAATGCAGGACGCGTACCAGGCCTTAAAAACCCGCTACGCGAGCGGGCCGAAAAAACGCGTTTTTTTACAGTTCGGCGCCAACCCTCTCTTTACCACCAGCAAAGGCTCGATTCAGGATCAGGTTCTGACGCTGTGCGGGGGAGAAAACATTTTTGCCGCCAGCCGGGTTCCCTGGCCGCAGGTGAGCCGTGAACAGGTACTGGCAAGGCAGCCGCAGGCCATTGTCATCGCCGGCGACGCCAGTCAACTTCCCGCCGTTGAGCGCTATTGGCAGAATCAGCTAAAAATTTCTTTTATTGCGCTACATGGCGACTGGTTTGAACGCGCGAGCCCACGTATTATTCTCGCCGCAAAACAACTCTGTACTGCGCTCGAGCAGATAAAATAATCACCTGCTAACCCAGGTGCTAAAAGGCTATCCCACCAGGCGCAATTGTTGCAGCCAGTTTGGACACGGGCGGCGCGGAACACCCGGAGCGTACATGTGGTACGTGAGGGCGGTGAGCACTGCCCAGGGCCAAACTGGCAAATAAAATCGCCTAATGGGATAGACTCTAAGTGGGAACTGACGATGCTTGTCTATTGGCTGGATATCATTGGCACCGCCGTGTTTGCCATCTCCGGCGTCCTGCTGGCTGGAAAGCTGCGCATGGACCCTTTCGGCGTGCTGGTATTAGGCGTGGTCACCGCGGTAGGCGGTGGCACCATTCGCGATATGGCCCTTGCTAACGGCCCGGTATTTTGGGTTAAAGACCCTACCGATCTGGTGGTGGCGATGGTCACCAGCATGTTCACTATTCTGCTGGTACGCCAGCCGCGCCGGTTACCCAAATGGGTGCTGCCGGTGCTGGACGCCGTTGGTCTGGCGGTATTTGTCGGTATTGGCGTCAACAAAGCCTTTCTTGCCCATAGCGGACCGCTGGTGGCCGTCTGCATGGGGGTCGTCACCGGCGTCGGCGGGGGGATCATCCGCGACGTGCTGGCGCGTGAAATCCCGATGATTCTGCGTACGGAAATCTACGCGACGGCCTGCATCGTTGGCGGCATCGTGCATGCGACGGCGTACTACACCTTTCAGGTTCCGTTAGAAAACGCGGCGATGATAGGTATGGTGGTCACGCTGGTCATCAGGCTGGCGGCCATCCGCTGGCACCTGAAGCTGCCAACGTTCGCGCTTGATGAGAATGGACGGTAATAAAAGCAAAACGGTAACCTTAACGTTACCGTTTTTAGCGTTTGCTCCCTCTCGCTGTATGAGAGGACTGGGGAGAAGAGGCTCCCGGACGCACTATCTTTAGACGCTGAACGAGGAGCCGCAGCCGCAGGTGCTTTTCGCATTCGGGTTGGTCACGATAAAACGCGAGCCTTCCAGACCTTCGGTATAATCGACGGCGCCGCCGACCAGATACTGCAGGCTCATTGGGTCAACCACCAGGCCGACGCCCTGCTTCTCGATAGTCATATCGCCTTCGTTAACCTGATCGTCGAAGGTAAAGCCGTACTGGAAACCGCTGCAGCCACCACCGGTGATGTACACGCGCAGTTTCAGGTTCGGATTGTCTTCATCCGCAATCAGGTCTTTTACTTTAATCGCCGCGGCTTCGGTAAACTCCAGCGGCAACGCTACGTCATCACTCATTTTATGCTCCCATTGATACTTCTGACCGGTTAAAGAATAACCCGACCTTTTGAGCCATTATCCAATACCCGAGTAAATCGTTCAAGTATTCTCCCCGCCGACCGGCTGCGCCTTTGCTTCCTGTTCCGCCTTTTGTTTTGCCAGGGTGCGCTGCAGAATAGTCGAGTATAAAGGCTTACCGCCGAGGAATTGTGCCAATAGTGTGGCGCCGAGACAGGTAATAATCATTGGCAAAATGAGCTGATAGTTATCGGTCATCTCCAGCACCAGCACGATGCCGGTCAACGGCGCGCGAACCGAGGCGGCGAGCAGCGCCCCCATCCCGGCGATGGCAAAGGTGCCGGCATCCAGATGATAGGCCGGAAATAGAGGCGTCGCCGCCATGCCAAACGCCGTGCCCAGCAGCGTCCCCAGCGCCAGCATCGGCGCAAAGATACCGCCGGGCGCGCCGGAAGAGAAGCAAAGCAGCGTGGTAATCACCCGCGCGATAAAAATAAACAGCAGCAGGCCGACGGAAAAATTGCCCGCCGCGGCGATGGGAATCAGGTTAAACCCGCCGCCGGACGCCGCCGGCTGAATCAGGCCCAGCACGCCGCAGCTTCCGCCGATCAGGCCGCCAATCAGCACCCATTTTTTAATGTTGCCGCCGTGGAGCCGCTGGAACATATCCTGGGTGCGCAGCACCAGCGTATTAAACAGCGGGCCAACACAGCCAAAAATCATCCCGAGGATCAAATACAGCCACAGGGTGTTGACCGGCGCATTGCTGAGCTTACCGACCTCGATAACCGCTTTATCGCCGTTGAAAATACGAAAAACGATGGTGGCCATAATGACGCCGGTAAACACGGCTTTAATGGAGATCAGGTTGTAGCGAAACTGCGGGCGCATCTCTTCAATAATAAACAGAATCCCGGCCAGCGGCGCGTTAAAGGCGGCGGAGAGGCCCGCCGCGGCGCCGGTCGCCAGCAGCGTATGGCGCGCTTCCGGACTGCGCATGCGAAAAACGTCCACCACCATGCGCCCAAGATTGCCCCCAAGCTGCACCATCGGCCCTTCGCGCCCCAGCACCATGCCCGCACCCAGCGTCCCCATGCCGCCGATAAACTTCACCGGCAGTACGCGCCACCAGCGAACGGGACGCAGCTCCTCCAGCGCGCCTTCAATTTCCGGGATCCCGGAGCCGCCCGCTTCCGGCGCAAAACGACGGACGAGAAAATAGCCCACCATCGCCAGCAAAGCGGAGAGGATAAAGGCCAGCGGCCAGACCAGAAACCAGTGGTCTGCCACCTCTACCAGCGCGCCTATGCGCAGGTTCTGCACCCAGTTGACGCTTTTTTCAAACGCGACGCCGATCAGCCCCGCCAGCGTGCCGACAACGGCCGCCATTAATAACACCGCCAGCGGCGTTTTATCACGCTGAATCAACCGACGCACGGCATCGCTGCGGCGAACGCGTACGAACTGATGTGCTGAAGAAGAGGGGTTTTCTGCTTTCATGCCATTATCAATAATAAGTAATACAAATAGAAAGAAGGTCATTCTAGCCAACCGGACAGGCTCCGTCGTCAAAAAAATGCGCCGTGACCCCATTGTTTCAATTGGGCAAAACTTTCATAACCTTCCTGGAATAACTTAGAATAGTCGACAAAACATTTTTCACGAACCAGGACCCTGGCAATGAGCAAATCTGAAAATCTGTATAACGCTGCGCGTGAACTTATTCCCGGCGGCGTGAACTCTCCGGTACGTGCGTTCACCGGCGTCGGCGGTACGCCGCTGTTTATCGAGCGCGCCGACGGCGCTTACCTTTACGACGTTGATGGTAAAGCGTATATCGATTATGTCGGCTCCTGGGGCCCAATGGTGCTGGGTCATAACCATCCGGCCATCCGCAACGCGGTCATTGAAGCCGCCGAACGCGGCCTGAGCTTTGGCGCGCCGACGGAGATGGAAGTTAAAATGGCAGCGCTGGTCACCGAGCTGGTCCCGACCATGGATATGGTCCGCATGGTGAACTCCGGTACCGAAGCCACCATGAGCGCCATTCGCCTGGCCCGCGGCTTCACCGGCCGTGATAAAATTATCAAGTTCGAAGGCTGCTACCACGGCCACGCCGACTGCCTGCTGGTAAAAGCCGGCTCAGGCGCGCTGACGCTCGGCCAGCCGAACTCGCCGGGCGTGCCGGCGGACTTCGCCAAACACACCCTGACCTGCACCTATAACGATCTGTCATCGGTTCGCGCCGCGTTCGAACAGTATCCGCAGGATATCGCCTGCATCATCGTTGAGCCGGTGGCCGGTAATATGAACTGCATCCCGCCGCTGCCGGAGTTTCTGCCGGGCCTGCGCGCGCTATGCGACGAGTTCGGCGCGCTGCTGATTATTGATGAAGTCATGACCGGCTTCCGCGTGGCGCTGGCCGGCGCGCAGGATTACTACGGCGTTGTGCCGGATCTGACCTGCCTTGGCAAAATCATCGGCGGCGGTATGCCGGTTGGCGCATTCGGCGGTCGTCGTGAGGTGATGGATGCCCTGGCGCCGACCGGCCCGGTTTACCAGGCAGGCACCCTCTCCGGCAACCCCATCGCGATGGCGGCAGGTTTCGCTTGCCTGACCGAAGTGGCGCAGCCCGGCGTGCACGAGACGCTAACCGAGCTCACTAACCAGCTGGCCCAGGGTCTGCTGGACGCCGCGCGCGATGCCGGTATTCCGCTGGTGGTGAATAACGTCGGCGGCATGTTCGGCATTTTCTTTACCGACGCGCCAACCGTGACCTGCTACCAGGACGTGGTGAAGTGCGATGTAGAGCGGTTTAAACGCTTCTTCCACCTGATGCTGGAAGAGGGCGTCTACCTGGCGCCGTCGGCGTTTGAAGCGGGCTTTATGTCCATCGCCCATAGCGAAGAAGATATCGACAACACCGTCGCCGCCGCGCGTAACGCCTTCGCGAAGCTGTAACCTCAACGCCGGGGCCCCCCTGCCCCGGCAATACGCATCTTGTTCAAAAGCATCATTTTGCGTCGGCCCACGCATAACAAGATGCAAACGCGATCGCCTCGAAAGATTGTCATCATCCCGCCTCGTAGAACCCAAAATCGTCGGCAGACAATGGGCAGGCAAAAGCAGATTCTCAGCGGAAACTCAGCCGCAAGGATTGCTCAGAATGACAACACAATCGTCCCCTACACCGCATGACGCCATTTTTAAACAGCTACTGGCCCATATCGATATGCAGCACCAGCGTATTGCGATCCTGGAGCTCCTGCAAAAGCATATTCGCCAGCGGGATCTCATGTTGCTGCTCGAGCAATTGGGGATTCTGCTTAACGCGGGATACACTACCGCCGAGCAGCTAAAAGTGTTTTTTAGCTATATGGGGCAGCGCGGTCGTGACGGAAAACGAATTAGAGCAGTTGCAGAATTCCGCAGTTAGTCCCAACTGAATCCGGGCAAAAAAGGGGATAACATCGCGACGCCCGCCGGGCATCGCGATGGTGAAACGCTACCGGCTCTGCTTTCTCAACAGATAGATAAAGTACGGCGCGCCGATAAACGTCGACAGCAATCCTGCCGGGATTTGGTACGGGAACATCAGCATCCGGCCGCACCAGTCGGCAAACACCAGCAGCACTCCGCCAATCAGGCCGGAGATCGCCATATGCGGCATCGTACGCCGGAATCCCATCATACGCGCAATATGCGGCGCCATTAACCCCACGAAGCTGAGCGGGCCAATCGTTAGGGTTGCGGCCGCGGTCAGACATGCCGCCAGCAGCAGCAGCCCGATACGTGACGGCGTCAGCGCCATCCCGACCGCCCTCGCCGCCTCGCCGCCCAGCGGCAGAATCGTCAACCAGCGTCGGCAAAGCGGCGTCAGCGCCAGCAGAATAAGCATCACCGCGCCGCTGCGCATCACGAGCTCCGGCGTGGCGCTGTAGGTTGAGCCGGAAATCCACGTCAGGATTTGCGCCATTCGCGGATCGCCGCTGGCCTGCAGCATCATCAGCAGCATGGTAAACGCCGTGCTCAGCGCCATCCCCGCCAGCAGCATGCGATGCGGCGAGAACCCGCCGCGTCCGGCGGCAATCAGAATGACCAGCAGCGTCGCCGCCGCGCCGAGGCTACCGGCGGGCAGCAGCCAGCCAAAGGCATTTCCCGGCACGAAGAACAGCATCACCACCACGCCAAACGCCGCGCCCGAGCTGATCCCGAGCACTTCCGGACTGGCCATCGGATTACCGGTTAAGCGCTGGATAATGCAGCCCGCCACCGCCAGCATCACGCCAGCGAACAGCGCCGCCAGAATGCGCGGCCAGCGCCAGGGCATTAGCTCATCCAGTAGCGTACCGCTGGCCCAGTGCCAGCCCTGCGCGTCGCGGCCGAAAGCCAGCGCCGCGACGATGGCCAGCAGCAGAATCGCCAGCCCGCCCAGCGCGAACCACAGCACATGTTGCCGTTCAGCCAGCACGCTATCGCCACCGTTCATCACCGGCGCGCTAATGCTGCGCAGGCGCGGCAGCAGCCATAGCAGCAGCGGCGCGCCAATCAGCGCGGTCACCGAACCGGTGGAGATCTCCATCCACACCCGGGCCAGCCAGAGGATAACCTGATCGGAGAGCCACAGCAGCAGCGCGCCAATCAGGGCCGCCAGCAGCAGGCGCGAGAGCAGGCGACGCGCGCCCAGCATCTTCGCCAACAGCGGCGCGAACAGGCCGATAAAGCCAATAATCCCCACCGCATTCACCAACAGGGCGCTAATGATAATCGCCAGGGTCAACGCCCCCAGCCGCGCCAGCGAGAGCGCCAGTCCGAGGTTGCGCGCCACGCCGTCGTCCAGCCCCATCAGGGTCAGCGGACGCAGCAGCAGTAGCGTTAAAATCGCTCCGCCCAGCAGCTGCGGCCACAGCCGCTGCACCACGCTCCAGTCGGTCTGCGTCAGGGTACCTGTACTCCACAGGAACATACTTTGCAGCCGATCGTGATGGAAAATAGCCATTAGTTGATTAAGCGCGCCGCAGTACAGGCTCACCACCAGCCCTGCCAGAATCAACGTCACCGGCGAGAGGCGTTTGCCCCACGACACGCCAAACACCAGCGCGCCGACAATGCACGCCCCGGCCAGCGCGGCGAACTGCGACGCCAGCACGCCAGGGATCGCCCACAGCGTGGTGACCGTCATGCCCAGCTGCGCCCCGGTCGCCACGCCGAGCGTCGTCGGCTCCGCCAGCGGGTTACGTAGCACCTGCTGGAACAGCACGCCCACCAGCCCCAGCCCGGCGCCGACCAGCAGCGATATCGCCAGCCGCGGCAGCAGGCTGTAGTGGAACAGCATCTGAGCGATATTATCGATATTCGGCTGCCAAAGCGCCTGCCCCCATTCGCTTCGCGGCAGCGCCACGTTGAGGTTGAACAGCGTCAGCGCAGCAGCGACGAGAAGGAGCGTCAACAGCAGTGGTGTCGCCAAATACGAAATTCGCGATCTCATGCCGGGCCTCCCTGAGCGTCGGCCAGCACGCGGGCAAAATGCATCGCCGATAGCGTCGCGCCATAGAACCACACCGCCGGGACGCGCTGAAAATGCCCTGCGCGAACAAACGGCATCGCTCGCCACAGCGGCGTCGCCATAAGCTGCGCCATCTCCCCCGCATTGCCGTGGTCGAAGCAGATAACGTCGGCGTCTCTGTAGGCCGCCAGCCGGTCAATACCGACGGTGACGCTGCCCCAGAAGGTGGTTTCGCCCTGCCAGGCATTTTTGATGGCAAAGCGGTCGAGCACCTCCTGGAACAGGCAGTTTTGCGCAAAAACCAGCACGTGACGGCTATCAAGCAGAGTAATCATCAGCAGCGGACGATCGCCGCGGCGGGCAAAGCGCGGTCGCAGGCTCTCCATCAGCGCGTCAAATTCCGCCAGATGGCGCTTCGCTTCCCGCTGCCTGCCGATCAGATCAGCCATTTCGCCAAGCGACTGCTGAGCCATCATCAGCGGGCGCTTGCCGTCGCTGAAGGTGAATCCTCGTCCGGGCGCTATACGCGCCAGCTTTTCCGCCGACGGGCCGTATCCCGCCGACCAGACCAGAAACGACGGCTTCATCTGCGTCAGCAGCTCCAGATTGGGCTCGGTACGCAGCCCGACGTCAATCACCGAATCAGGCAGCGCCGGTTCATTGACCCACAGCCGGTAGTTAGGGATATCGGCAACGCCGTAGGGCGTAACGCCCAGCGCCAGCAGCAGCTCTACCGGCAGCCATTCGAGCGCGACAATACGCTGCGGATCCACTTCCGCCGCCCGCGCGCCGCGCATCTGCCACAGCAGCGGAGACAGCGCCATTGCGGTCAGCAGGCGCCGCCGCGTGATAAATGTGAGGTTTTCCATCAATAGACAAAACTTACCGGCGCTGCGCCAGCCGGATGCGGCAGGATCCCCATCGGGATGCCGTAAATTTGTTCCAGGGTTTCGCTGCGCATCAGCTCCGCGGGCGTTCCCTGAGCGATCATCTCACCGCCGCGCAGCGCAACCAGATAGTCGCAGTAGCGCGCCGCCATATTGATATCATGCAGTACGGCGATCACCGTCAGCCCGCGCTGCTGGCTGAGGCGATGGACCAGCGCCAGCACATCCACCTGGTGGGCGATATCCAGCGCCGAGGTCGGTTCATCGAGCAGCAGGCAGCGGCTATCCTGAGCCACCAGCATGGCAATCCACGCGCGCTGGCGTTCACCGCCGGAGAGGCTGTCCACCAGCCGGTGGGCCAGCGGTTTTAGGCCTACCAGCGCAATCGCCTCTTCCACTTTCTCCCGATCCGCCGCGCCAAAACGCCCCAGCGCTCCGTGCCACGGGTAGCGGCCGATCGCCACCAGCTCACGCACCGTCATGCCTTCCGCCGGTGGCAGCTGCTGCGGCAGATAAGCCACTTTGCGGGCAAAGGCTTTACTGCCCCAGCTGTCGAGCGGCTGACCGTCGAGCAAAACCTCCCCGTCCGAGGGCGCCTGATGGCGGCCAAGCATTTTCAGCAGCGTCGATTTGCCGGAGCCGTTATGGCCAATCAGGCCCGTGACTTTTCCCGCCGGGAAGGTTAACGACAGAGGATGCAGCAGCGTTCTGCCGGGCACGCGGAAGGTCACGCGGTCCAGTGAAAACGTCGTATCGGAGTGCGGAGTGATTTCCTGCATAACGGAACCTGGTCAGAGGCGCGGCGAACCGCGCCCGTTAAGTGGTTAGAAACGGAAAGTCGCGGTCGCCACAACCTGGCGCTCAGCGCCCCAGTAGCATGCGTACTCGCTATAGCAGCTGGAAACGTATTCGCGATCGAACAGGTTGTTGACGTTGACCCCGATCGACGAACCCGGCAGACCAAAGCGCGCTAAATCATATTTCACGGTGGCATCCATTAACGCGTAGCCCGCGACGTTGAAGGCGTCATCTTTTTTCCCCGTCGAAGTATCGTTTTTGTAATAGCTTACCGTTGAACCGACATAGCGCGCCCCGGCACCCACCGTCAGGCCGCTCAGCGCGGTTTCGTGGAAGGTGTAGTCGGCCCACAGCGACGCCATGTTGCGCGGCACTTCCGCCGGACGCTTGCCGTTAAAGGTGGTGTCATGCTGGTATTGGGCGTCGGTATAGGTATAGGAAGCCGTCACGTTGACGTTGGCGTTAACCGCCGCCTTCGCCTCCAGCTCAATCCCGCGAGAGCGGATTTCGCCCGTCTGGATGCTGAACGAGGCGTTGTTCGGATCCGCCGTCAGGTTTTTATCTTTGGTCAGCTGATATACCGCGGCGGTCAGCACGACCGGCATATCCTTCGGTACGTACTTCACCCCGGCTTCATACTGTTCGCCGTGGGAAGCATCGAAGGGTTTACCATCCCGCGACGATCCGGAAACCGGCTCAAAAGACTGGCTGTAGCTGAAGTATGGCGAGATACCATTATCAAACAGATAGTTAATACCGCCGCGCCAGGTGAACTGCTGATCGTGATTTTTGGCGAGGGTATTCGCAGGGCGCGTCAGGGTTGAAGCCATTGCATAGTCGTAGCGGCCCCCCAGCGTCATCACCCACTTATCCCACGCCATCTGATCCTGGGCATAGAGACCGGTCTGCTCCATACGGTTCAGCACTGAATAGGGGAAGTTAACGCTAACGTTTGCATTGCCGTACTGCGGATTCTGCATGTCAAGCGCGGAAGCCGTCCCGTAATCGGCGTTCACATCATTGCGCATGCGCGAATAATCCACGCCGGTTAACAGAGTGTGCCCTACCGCGCCGGTAGCGAAATCAGACTGCAGCTGAGTATCAACGGTAAACGTATTAAGGTTCTCATCAGAGCGAACATACGCACGGTTGATTTTGCCTGTCGGCGTATATCCGTTGCCGTAGACCGAACGATAGAGGGTATGGACGTTGGCATAACGCAGGTTCTGACGTACGGTGAAAGTATCATCAAACTGATGCGAGAAGCTGTAGCCCACCATCTGCTGACGGCGGGACATCTTATTATCCGCCTCGCCTTCGTTAAAGTCCGTCGGCAGCTTATGCGCCTTACCGTTGGCGTCGTAATACGGCACCACCGTCCCTTCACGCGGCAGCCAGCCGTAATATCCGGCATACGGATCGCTCTGGAAATTACTCAGGAAAGTGAAGTCCGTTTTGTCATCCGGACGCCAGCTAAAGGAGGGGGCGACCGCGTAACGGGTAGACTTCGCCATTTGCTGCTGGGCGTCCTGGCTGCGGCCCAAACCGGTCAGACGATAAGACCACACGCCGTCATCATCAATGGCGTCGCTGAAATCAAATCCCGTCTGCCACAGATTATCGGTGCCCATTTTAAACTGGATTTCTTTCAGCGGCTCAGTGGTCGGACGCTTGCTGACCATGCTGACGATACCGCCAGGGTTGCTGTTGCCGTACAGCACCGACGTTGGCCCGCGCATCACCTCAACACGTTCGAGGAAATAAGGGTCCATCGATACTTCGGAATAGTTATTACCCTGCAGCTTCATCCCATCCAGATACTGGTTGGTATTCACCGTTGTCGACGTGGTGAAACCACGAATCGTCACCACATCATAGGTGGTTGAGCTGCCGCGAGTCGAGAATACGCCCGGCGTATAGGCCAGCGCTTCTTTCACCGTCGTCGGCTGCTTCATCTCCATTTCCTGACGGGTCACCACGGAAATAGACTGCGGCGTTTTTTCGATGGGGGTATCGGTTTTTGTTGCGGTAGCCGAATGTTTCGCCGCGATGGTCGCTGCCGGTCCCCAGGCGCTCTCCTGCGGGGCCGGAGCGGCGGTGACGGTAATGGTTTCTTCTTTCGGTTCAACTGCCGCCTGTGCATAAACAGACATGCCGCTAACCGCCGTGGCTACTACAACTGCGATTTTACGCAGCGAGTGATTTGGCTGAGCAGTTTTAAGACGCGCCATGGGTATATCTCTAATAGAAGTGAATGATAACGTAAACGAGAATTATTATTATAACGGGTGACATAATAGGCGAAACGCGCGCGGCAAGGCAAGAAATATGCCCCCTGTGAGCGATCAAAGGATGAATAAATAACCAGACGGTAAGTGTGGGGTTAAACGGCTGTTAATTAAATGACAGAGATAAAAAGGCCCTCTACTACCGGGGTAGTAGAGGGCCTATATTTCCGCCTCCATTCAACCGACACAGCGCCGGTTTACAGGATGCAGCGGCGGGTTAATTGCTGCCGAACATATCCTTAATCCAGCCCGCTACGCCATCGCTCTTCTCCTGCTTCGGCGGTTGCTGCTGCTGATTTTGCTGCTGCGGCTGCTGCCCGGACTGATTGAACGGGTTATTCGCCTGCTGCTGCTCAAGCTGCTGCTGTTGGATCTGTTCGCCCTGGCGGCACAGCGCGTCCGGCGTGGTCGTCCATACCGGCAGCGAGCGCATGCCGCCGCTGCAGACAAAGTTACCGCTGCCATCGACGCCCATATCCACCACGTCTTCAGGCGGAGTCAGCACCAGCGGCGTCGGCGTCTGGTTAGCCAGGTAGCGCTGATAAATTGACATCGCGCCGCTGGCGCCGTACAGCTTGGTCGGCTGGTTATTATCGCGACCCACCCAGGTAATGGTCACCTGACCGCCGTCAATACCGGCAAACCAGGTATCAACGTTGTTGTTGGTGGTCCCGGTTTTACCCGCCAGATGCAGGCCCGGATACTTCGCGCCCAGCTGGCGACCGGTACCGCGCTGCACCACCTGCTGCATGGTCCATAGCGTCATATACGCCGCCTGCGCCGGCACCGCGCGTTCCGCCTGCGGATAGCTCTGATAGAGCACGGTACCATCTTCAGCGATAACGGAACGCAGCGCGGACAGCGGTGCGCGGTTACCCCCGCTGGCAATGGTCTGGAACGCCTGCGCCACTTCAATCGGCGTCAGGTTCAGCGCCCCCAGCAGCATAGACGGCACGGCGTTCAGCTGATTCTTCGGCGCGCCCAGCTTAGTCCAGGTATCGACCACCGCCGGCAGACCCAGCGCCATCCCAAGGTTCACCGTCGGCACGTTCATTGAACGCGTCAGCGCGTCAACCAGCATCACTTTACCGCTATCGCTGTAGCGACGATCGTCGTTCTGCGGCGACCACGTCTGGCCGTTAGACAGGCGAATCGAGATAGGCGCATCGGCAATCCAGGTATTGAGACGATACTGGTTCGGCTGGCTTAGCGCGGTCAGATAGGTCGCCGGTTTTGCCAGTGAACCAATTGAACGGCGCGCCTGCATCGCGCGGTTATAGCCGGCAAACTGCGGCTCCGCGCCGCCGACCATCGCCCGCACCTCGCCGGTGAAGCGGTCGACCACCACCATCGCGGTTTCCAGATCCGGCAGCTTACGCTGTTTCTTCAGCGCCGGAATACCTTCCGTCGCCGCTTTTTCCGCCGCGTCCTGCGCGACCGAGTCGAAGGTGGTAAAGATCTTCACGCCGGAGAGATCTTTCACTTTGTCGCCCAGCTTCGCCTGCAGCTCCTGGCGTACCATCTGCATAAACGCCGGCTGCGGAGAGATCACCCCGCCGCGCGGCTGTACGCCCAGCGGACGCGCACTCAGCATGTCATACAGTTCCTGATCGATAACCTGCTGCTGCTGCAGCAGACGCAGCACGAGGTTGCGTCGCTCCAGCGCCAGCTTCGGGTTACGCCACGGGTTGTAGACCGACGCGCCTTTTACCATCCCCACCAGCAGCGCCTGCTGATCGAGGCTCAGCTCTTCCACCGGACGACCAAAGTAATAGAGGCTCGCCAGCGGGAAGCCGCGGATCTCGTTATCGCCGCTCTGACCGAGGTACACCTCGTTCATGTACAGCTCAAGGATACGATCCTTGCTGTAGCGGGCATCGACGATTAGCGCCATATAGGCTTCATTAATCTTGCGCCAGTACGAACGTTCGCTGGAGAGGAACAGGTTTTTCACCAGCTGCTGGGTCAGCGTACTCGCGCCCTGCACCGTACGCCCGGCGGTCAGGTTCGCCAGCACCGCGCGGCCAATCGAGTAGAGGCTGATGCCGTCGTGTTCGTAGAAATGACGATCTTCCGTCGCCAGCAGGGTATCGACCAGCAGATCCGGGAAGCCGTTGCGCTTAACAAACAGACGCTGTTCGCCGTTGGCCGATTGCAGCATGGTGATCAGGCGCGGATCGAGACGGAAGAAACCGAACTGGCGGTTGTTATCCATATTCTCGATAGTGTCCAGACGATCGCCATTAAAGGTCAGACGTGCGCGCACCTGCCCTTCTTTACTGTCCGGGAAATCGAACGGACGGCGGATCATCTCGATACTGTTGGCCTGTACCGTGTATTCGCCCGGGCGCGTCATCGCGCTCACCTGGCGATACTGCGTGGCGTTGAGCAGGCGCACCATTTCGTTTTTGCTGATCTGCATATCCGGCTCAAGGTTGACCATCCGGCCATAAACCGCCGCGGGCAGATCCCAGACTTTACCGTCGATGCGGCTGCGGATTTTCTGATCGAGGTAGACGCCATAGGCGGCAATCAACACCGCACAGACGACCCCAATCTTAATCAGCAGCCATAGCCAGGCGCGTTTACGACGAGGGGGTTTACCGCCTTTGCCTTTTCCTTTCCGCGGCATCGGTTTTTCATCCTCATAGTCATCATCATAATCGTCGTCGTAGTCCTCTTCCCGGACCCGACGGCGAGTTACCTTTTGTTTTGCCGGGCGCGAGGGTCTCCCCTTACGTCCGATCGGCTCGCGGTCATCTCCCGCCATGCTTTTTCTCCGCAACTTACAGGCGTAAAGGCCTGATTCTCAATGTTTCCCCGATTGGGGGAAAGAAGAAATCTCTCAAATTGACGCCCGACCGTTTTGGCTTTCAGGCGACCATTTATGAACTGCGCGACGCGTTATCATGTCGCTCGCATGATTTTCACTTTAAAAATTCACCATACAAATCACATTGTTACCGGCTTCATCGACAGAATAGTTCGGGACACGGTACTTGTTGTCCAGGCGATACAGGATAGCACTAAACCGCGACATTCTTAACCAGCATTTTACATGCTCATCAGGTAACAAAAGGGAAATTATTATGTTTTTTAACAACATAAACATGTCCGTCCGTATCCTTCTACATGCCGCCAAAAGAAAGCGGAACGGCAACACCGGAAAATAGTATTTCCGCCATAAAAGAAAAATCATGCAGGTGAAAGAAAAACAAATTTAAAAGACGACAATGATAAAAAAGCGAGCCGCTTAACATTGATAATTTGGCAGATTTTCTGATGACTACGGACAAATATTTGTTAAACTGTCAGCCAATTAATTTTTCCGATTAATATATTATGCGCAACTTTATTCTATTCCCGCTTATGGCGGTCGCCCTGCTCTCAGGCTGTCAGCAAAATCGTTCGACAACTCTCAGTCCTGCCGTGAGCGGTCAGGCCCAGCTTGAGCAGCTTGCCTCCGTCGCCGCCGGGGCGCGCTATCTGAAGAATAAATGCAACCGCAGCGATCTGCCCGCCGATGAAGCGATTAATCGTGCGGCAATAAACGTGGGTAAAAAACGCGGATGGGCGAATATTGACGATAATCTGCTAAGTCAGCGCAGCACGCAGCTATATCAACAGCTCCAGCAGGACAGTACCCCGGAAGCCACAAAATGCAGCCAGTTTAATCGCCAGCTGGCGCCATTTATTGATAGCCTGCGCGGCAATAAATAGCGCTTATTTTTATTCCGCTCGCACTATTTTATTCAGCCTGCGGACTCTCCTCAATCGCCCCGCCCGGCCAGTCATCCAGCGCCGCGAGGGTAAACGTTTTACCGTTGAAGCTAAATACGGTGAGATCCTGCTGAATCTGCTCAATAACCAGGTTCGGCAGCGGCGAGTCGCCCTCCTTCCAGGACTGTCCGTTTAATACAATGCTGCGTTTCTCCGCCAGCGAGGCGTAGACGTGCGCGCTATAGCGCAGAGGCGGCAGAGTATCTTCATCGATCGCTATTTCTGGTTCAGCCTTCATTTCTGGCTCGGCTTTAACCGCCGTCACGGCAGTTTTGACCGCCGGTTGATTCAGCGGCACTAACGCCGCATGCGCTACTGGCTGGCTCATCGGCTGCGGCTCGGGCTTATTCCGCCACTGCTCGCCGCCGAACCAGCCGAGCGCAATCAGCAGCGCGGCGTACAGCGGTACGGTCACATAGGGGATCTGCACCATTTTTCCAACTACCGTCGGGGGCGCGGACTGCGGGTACGGCTCTTGCTGACGAACAAGCACGGGCTTCTCCTTAATCAAGACACGCCATCCCGGCCCGTGGTTATGACGCCGCGGGCCGGGAGGTTCAGGTCTTACTTGCTGCTGACCGGCAGCCCGGCGCCCTGGGCATCGCCCTGCGGCATTTCCAGCACCGCCACCGACCATGCCGGCAGCGTGACCGTGCCATCAGCGGCAATCTGCACGCCGTTTGCCAGCGAATTTTCACCCGCCGCCTGCTGGATCGCGCTTAGCTGCAGCGTTTCACCGGCAAACTCATTTAGCGTACGGCTTTCCGGCGCGGCGTTAATCGCCACCACCAGGCCGTCAAGACGGCTATCCAGGCTGGCGCCCGCTTTCACTCCGTCATCCACGGTCATAACCAGCAGACCGGCCTGCTGGTCTGAACCGGTATTACGGAAATCAACGCGCCTCATCACCGCGCTGCCGTCGCCTAAGGTGAACAGCGGGGAGGATTTACGCAGCTCGGTCAGCTCCTGGTAGAACGCGGTCATCTGCTTCAGCTCCGCTTCGCCCGGAGTGGCAACCATCTCTTTGACGCGAGTAATCACGTCATAGTTGCTGCCGTCATCGCTGATGCGTGGCATCCCAACGTTGTAGTTGTTATCCTGCAGGGAATAATCCACGCGGTTGAACCAGTCGCCGGAGTCGTAGGAGTCGCGGGTAAAGGATTTCGAGCGCAGCAGTTCAGAACCCTGCTGGTCGAAAGCGATCCCCTGCCCGAGCATCACCGTCGCCAGCGAAACGGCCTGCATGCGAACGCGGGTCGCCAGGTCGGCTTCCTGGGACGCTTTATAGCTGATCATGTCCCACAGCGTCTGGTTGTCGTGCTTCGAAACATAGTTGACGACCTCCGTCGGGTCTGCGGCATAGCCGCCAGGCGCGCCGTTATAGTCAATTTCGCTGCCTTTCTTCACCGCGCCGTCTTTGTCGATCATCACAAAGTCAGCGAGGTTACCGGCCATGCCCAGACGGGTCAGATCGGCCAGATGACGCACCTGGTCATCGCTCAGGCTGGCGAGTTCGTTTGGCAACACGCCCGCGCCGCTGCCGACGCCCTGGTTCTGACGCAGAGCATCGCCGGAATCGAACGGGCCGCCGCCGCGCACGGAGTCGCGCAGGCGATCGGAGAACGTGCCGATGCCGGTACCTTTCAGGTTGATCTGCGAGGCGATTTCAAAACGGTCGCTCTGGTTAGAGTCCCAGCCTTCGCCGAAGAAGTAGATATCCGGGTTCAGGGCCTTAATGCGCTCCCACGCCGACAGAATTTGCGCTTTCGGGTGATAGCCCATCAGATCGAAGCGGAAGCCATCGATTTTATAGTCCGTGGTCCACACCGCCAGCGAGTCGGCGATCAGCTTGGCGAACATCCGATGCTCCGGCGCAGAGTCGGAACAGCAGGTGGCGGATTCAACGCTGCCGGTAATTTCATTCAGACGCTGATAGTACCAGGGTACTATCTTATCCAGCACCGACGTGCGGTCGGTCGGGCCCGCGGCGTTGGTGTGGTTGTATACCACGTCCATAATGACGTTCATCCCCAGATCCTGCTTGATCGCCTGAATCATGGTGCGGAACTCTTTGATGCGCGTCGTGCCTTCCGGATCGGTCGCGTAGGAGCCTTCCGGAACCGTGTAGTGGAACGGATCGTAGCCCCAGTTGTAGGAGTCGGTCTGCGCCACCAGCGTATTCAGCGCCTGCACCTGCGGATTATCCTGGCTATCGCTCTGCTTAAGCTGATTCAGCACCTCTTCCACGGCGGAGCCGCTGTCGCAGTATCCGGCGAACTCGCTGCTTTTCACCGCGCTGTTCACTTCGCACAGGCGGCTGAACGGCTGCTGAATATCGGCGACTTTGTCGCTGAACTCGTTCACCGTCGCCAGATCGAAGACCGGCAGCAGTTCAACGTGCGTGACGCCTGAAGCGGAGAGCTTCTTCAGATGCTGCACCATATTGCTGTCGCCGGCGGTCAGCGCAAGGTATTTACCGCGCAGTTCGGCCGGAACGGTCTGGTCCCAGGCGGAGAGATCGCGAATATGCGATTCATGAATCGTCATCTTCGCTAAATCCGCTTTTGTCTTCTGGGCATGCGGCATCGTCAGGCTATCCCAGCCGTCAGGCTTCAGGGCGCTGTCGTTGAGATCGACCACCTGGCTGTACTCCGAGTTGGTCGACAGGCTATGCGCATACGGGTCGGTGACTTCGTACTGTTCAACCTTGCGCGACTGCGGGTGATAAACCGTCATCGCATAGCGGTAGAACGCGCCTTTCAGATCGCTACCGCCCTGCCACGACCACGCGCCGGAAGCGCTGTCGCGGGTCATCGGATGGCTGCCAATCACTTTTTTGTCCGCGCTGTAGACCACCACATCCACCTGCTGAGCGGTCGGCGCCCAGACGCGGAAGGTGACGCCGCCGTCGGCCAGCTGCGCGCCGTAGCTCAGGACTTCCGCCGCTTCGGCATAGGTATCATCCAGCACGCCCGCCGTCTGTACCTGGGTGGCGGAAATCAGGATCCCGTCCTCTGCGGCGGCAATGGCGACCGTTTCGCCCTGCAGCAGCTCGTCAACGTTGGCGTTGTCCGGCAGCTTAAAGGCCGCATAGCTGGAAAGGTGCGGGAAGCGCATGCTGACCTGCTGGCTGACGGTAGTCGGCGTCAGTTTCAGATAGCGGTCGGTAAATTTGCCTTCGCCGTCGGCCGCCACTTTACTGCTGTGGCTGTAGTAGAGGCGCACGAGGGGCTTATCCTGCCCGCCCGGCCACAGCAGCGTATTTTTATCGACCCAGTGGGCTTCGGCCAGCGCGACGCCAAAAGCGGCGCGGAAGGCGTCGGCGCGGGAGTCATAGACCGCGCTGTTGCCGGCGATCACCGATACCGTACGATCGGTAAAGTCGCCAAACGACACCCGCAGGTCGCTATCGATCAGCTTATCGGTGCCGTCGCGAACGATAACGTTAATACAGCCGCTCTCTTTGTTGAGCGGGATCACCCAGTACGGGCCATATTTATCGCTGCCGCTCGGCGTGGTGCTGACGTCATTCCAGTCCGCTACCGGCGCGCTCAGCGCGTCGCAGGTTTCGTTGTTCCATAAGTAGAGGTTTTTACTGCTGTAGTCCGCAGCGCTACTGCTGGTGATGCCGGCGATATCCACCAGGTGAATGACCGCCTGCTTTTCTGTCGCCGTGGCCGCTTCGCCGGGTACGGCAACGTCAGGTAAACGTACAACCACATCCTGATTACCAGGAGTGTCGGGATTTCCAGAGGAAGAAGAAGAGGATCCGTTATCGCAGCCGCTAAGTAAAACCAGCGATCCCAGAACCAGGGCATTACGGGTATATCTGAGCATTCGATAGTCCCTATACATGCTGATTAAATTATATGAAGTGTTATATACGCGAAACTATTCCTGGCGCACTTAAGCACCATAAAAAAAATAACGAGCATATCTTTAAAGCGCCGATAATTAGATATTCTTGCTCTCTCCGGTTCAATCATCCATTCGCTCATTACGTGGGGGCGTAGGCGGCCGGAGGAGAAAAAATAAAAAGGGAATGACGACCGCAATAGCCAAACTCTTTATGATTCGCAGCGACCTACGCAGATTCCCGCAATAAGCACGCTCACAATAAAAAAAGCCCCACCAATATCGGTAGGGCGGTACCTTTTGCTGAGGGAAATAGAATGAGCAAAGGAATAAAAATGCATAATTCCGTGATGAGACTAACAATATCAAATAAAAAAATAATTAATTACGCGCCTCATATTGTGACGTCCATCATATTATTTTTTATCTGCCAGCAGTTCGCCCAATTAACCTGGAAAATAATTCTCCCGGTAAACTTTACGGATAACGCATTGAGCCCTGCCGATATGACGGCGCCCGCAACCCCCTCCCCGGAAACGGCGCTGCCGCGCTTTACGCTGTTTGGCCTTGCGGAGAAAACCTCCGCCTCCGCGCACGGCGGCAACCTCGACCAGGCGCCCGTTTCGGCGCTCAAACTGCGCGTTACCGGCCTGCTCGCCAGCACCGTTCCCTCTCGCGCCATTGCCATCATGATGAAAGGGAATCAACAGGTTAGCCTCGGGATTGGCGATAGCACGCCGGGCGGAGAGGCGAAAATCGTCGCTATTTTCCCCGACCGCCTGATTGTTAATTACCGCGGCAGAAATGAGGCTATCCCGCTGTTTAACGACCCGCCCGCCGCCGGCAAAAATAGCGCCGCGCCGCCAGCCCGCCAATTGGCGCAGGAGCTCCGCGCGCAGCCGCAAAATATTCTTCATTACCTCAATATTTCGCCGGTCATGGTTAACGACAAGCTCAGCGGATATCGTCTGAATCCGGGCAAAGACCCGGCGCTATTTCGCCAGGCGGGTCTCAAGGAAAACGATCTGGCGATAGCCCTGAACGGCCTGGATCTTCGCGATAAAGAACAGTCCCGCCAGGCATTAGCCCAGCTACCGGAATTAACTGAAATAACCCTTACCGTTGAACGCGACGGCCAGAAACAAGATATTTATCTAGCCCTGAGGGATGAATAATTGATCATCGCCAACGTCATTCGCCCATTTTCCCTGATGCTGCTGGTATTCGCCGCGCTGTTATTCAAACCGGCCGCGGCGGAAGAGTTTTCCGCCAGCTTTAAGGGCACCGATATTCAGGAATTTATCAATACGGTGAGTAAAAACCTGAATAAAACGGTCATTATCGATCCCAGCGTACGCGGCACCATTACCGTGCGCAGCTACGATATGCTCAACGAAGAGCAATATTATCAATTCTTCCTCAGCGTCCTCGATGTCTATGGCTTCGCGGTGATTAATATGAATAACGGCGTCCTGAAAGTCGTTCGTTCGAAGGATGCGAAAACCGCCGCGGTGCCGGTGGCGAGCGATGCCGCGCCGGGCATTGGCGATGAGGTCGTCACCCGCGTCGTGCCCCTGACCAACGTCGCGGCCCGCGATCTGGCACCGCTGCTGCGCCAGCTTAACGATAACGCCGGCGCGGGCAGCGTGGTGCACTATGAACCCTCCAACGTCCTGCTGATGACCGGCCGCGCGGCGGTCATCAAGCGCCTGCTAACCATCGTCGAACGCGTCGATAACGCCGGAGACCGCAGCGTGGTGACCGTTCCCCTCGCCTGGGCCTCCGCCGCCGATGTGGTCAAGCTGGTGACCGAACTCAACAAAGACACCAGCAAATCGGCGCTGCCCGGCTCAATGGTCGCCAACGTGGTGGCCGATGAACGCACCAACGCGGTGCTGGTCAGCGGCGAGCCGAACTCCCGCCAGCGGATCATCGCGATGATTAAGCAGCTCGACCGCCAGCAGGCGACCCAGGGCAATACCAAAGTGATCTACCTGAAATACGCCAAAGCCTCCGACCTGGTGGAAGTGCTGACCGGCATCAGCAGCACGATGCAGAGCGAAAAGCAGGCCGCGAAGCCGGTGGCGGCGCTGGATAAAAATATCATTATCAAAGCGCACGGTCAGACCAACGCCCTGATTGTCACCGCCGCCCCGGACGTAATGAACGATCTGGAGCGGGTGATCGCCCAGCTGGATATCCGCCGCCCGCAGGTGCTGGTCGAAGCGATTATCGCCGAAGTGCAGGACGCTGACGGTCTCAACCTCGGCATCCAGTGGGCCAATAAAAATGCCGGGATGACCCAGTTCACCAACAGCGGTCTGCCGATATCCACGGCCATCGCCGGGGCCAACCAGTACAACAAAGACGGCACCGTCAGCAGCTCGCTGGCGAGCGCCTTAAGCTCCTTCAACGGCATTGCCGCCGGCTTCTACCAGGGTAACTGGGCGATGCTGTTAACCGCCCTTTCCAGCAGCACCAAGAACGATATTCTCGCGACGCCGAGTATCGTCACCCTCGACAACATGGAAGCCACCTTTAACGTCGGCCAGGAGGTCCCGGTGCTGACCGGCTCGCAAACCACCTCCGGCGATAACATCTTCAATACCGTCGAGCGCAAAACCGTCGGCATCAAGCTAAAAGTGAAGCCGCAGATCAACGAAGGCGATTCGGTTCTGCTGGAGATCGAACAGGAGGTCTCCAGCGTGGCGGACGCCGCCTCCAGCACCAGCTCGGATCTCGGCGCGACCTTCAATACCCGTACGGTCAATAACGCCGTGCTGGTCGGCAGCGGCGAAACGGTGGTCGTCGGCGGACTGCTGGATAAAAGCGTCTCCGACACCGCCGACAAAGTCCCTCTGCTCGGCGATATCCCGGTGATTGGCGCGCTGTTCCGCTCCACCAGCAAAAAGGTCTCCAAGCGCAACCTGATGCTGTTTATCCGCCCGACGGTGATCCGCGACCGCGACGAGTACCGTCAGGCTTCATCCGGGCAGTACACCGCGTTTAACGACGCCCAGAGCAAACAGCGCGGCAAAGAGAACAACGACGCGATGCTGAGTAACGATCTGCTGGAGATCTACCCGCGCCAGGATACCGCCGCGTTCCGCCAGGTCAGCGCCGCCATCGACGCCTTCAATCTGGGAGGCAATCTATGACCCCCGCCGCTGAACGACGCCCGCTGCTCCCCTTCGGCTACGCCCGCGCGCACAACGTGATGCTCCTGAGCAACGGCGAAAGCTGCGAGGTTTTCTGCCTCGCCGCCACCGCGCCGCAGGCGCTGCTGGAAGCCCGCAGGGTGGCCGGGATGCCGTTCAGCCTCGAGCGACTGGAAGCGGAGGCGTTCGAAAAGCTGCTGGTGCTGAGCTATCAGCGCGACTCCGCCGAGGCCCGGCGCATGATGGCGGATATCGGCAACGAGCTGGATCTGTACACCCTTGCCGAAGAGCTGCCGGACACCGACGACCTGCTGGATAGCGAAGACGACGCGCCGATTATCCGCCTGATTAACGCCATGCTCACCGAGGCTATCAAAGAGAAAGCGTCGGATATTCATATCGAAACCTATGAACGCCACCTGCAAATTCGCTTTCGCGTCGACGGCGTACTGCGCGAAATCCTGCGCCCGCAGCGCCGCCTCGCCGCGCTGCTGATCTCGCGCATTAAGGTGATGGCGAGCCTTGATATCGCCGAAAAGCGCATTCCTCAGGACGGTCGCATGGCGCTGCGCATTGGCGGACGCGCCGTCGACGTGCGCGTCTCCACCCTGCCGTCGAGCTACGGCGAACGCGTTGTGCTGCGTCTGCTCGATAAAAACAGCGTCAATCTCGACCTGCTGACCCTCGGCATGTCGCCCGCGCTGCTTCAGCAGGTGGATGGACTGATCGCCCGCCCGCACGGCATCGTGCTGGTGACCGGGCCGACCGGTTCGGGAAAAAGCACCACCCTCTACGCCGCGCTGAGCCGCCTCGATGCCCGCGAGCGCAACATCATGACCATTGAAGATCCTATCGAATATGAGCTGGAGGGCATCGGTCAGACCCAGGTTAACGCGAAAGTCGATATGACCTTTGCCCGCGGGCTGCGCGCCATTTTGCGCCAGGACCCTGACGTGGTGCTGGTGGGCGAAATTCGCGACGGCGAAACGGCGCAGATCGCCGTTCAGGCCTCGCTAACCGGCCATCTGGTGCTCTCAACGCTGCACACCAACAGCGCGCTGGGCGCCATCTCGCGCCTGCAGGATATGGGCGTGGAGCCTTTTCTGCTCTCCACCTCGCTGCTGGCGGTGATGTCGCAGCGGCTGGTGCGCCGGCTCTGCCCGCTCTGTCGCCAGCAGGAACCGGCCAATGCCGACACCGCCCGCCAGATGGAGATCGCTCCCGGCACGGCGCTCTGGCAGCCCCGGGGCTGCGCCGAGTGCGGCTTTACCGGCTATCGCGGACGTACCGGCATTCATGAACTGCTGCTGGTGGACGATCGCGTGCGTATGGCAATCCACCGCGGCGAAAACGAGGTGACGCTGATCCAGCAGCTGGGGGCGGACTATATCACCCTGCGCCACGCCGGACGGGACAAGGCGCTGGCGGGGATCACCAGCTGGCAAGAGGTGCTGCGGGTTAGCGAACAGCAGATCGCGGAGGCCTCCTGACATGGCGCTTTTTCGCTATCAGGCCGTAGATGAAAACGGTAAAACCCGGCGCGGCGTCCAGCAGGCGGACTCCGCCCGCCACGCTCGCCAGCTGCTGCGGGAAAAGGGCTGGCTGGCGCTGGACATCGCCCCGGCAGCCGGCAGCGGCGGGCAAACGCGCTTTATCCGCCGCACCAACGCCCGCGATCTCGCCCTCGTTACCCGCCAGCTGGCGACGCTGGTCGCCGCCGCCATCCCGCTGGAAAAAGCGCTCGACGCGGTGGCCCAGCAGTGTGAAAAAAACCAGCTGAAAACCCTGATTGCCGGCGTGCGCGGCAAAGTGCTGGAAGGCCATTCGCTGGCGGAAGCGATGCGCGGCTACCCGGGCTGCTTCGACGCGCTCTACTGCGCGATGGTCGCCGCCGGAGAAGCCTCCGGCCACCTCGACGGCGTGCTGAACCGGCTGGCGGACTATACCGAACAGCGCCAGCAGCTGCGCGCCCGGCTGCTGCAGGCGATGATTTACCCCATCGTGCTGACCCTGGTGGCGGTCAGCGTGATCGTCATTCTGCTATCGACGGTGGTGCCGAAGGTTGTCGAGCAGTTTATCCACCTTAAGCAGGCGCTGCCGTTTTCCACCCGCCTGCTGATGGCGATGAGCGATGTGCTGCGCGCCGCCGGTCCGTGGCTGCTGCTGGCCGCCGTGCTCGTCGCTCTGCTGCTGCGCTACCTGCTGCGGCAGCCGGCAAAGCGGCTGGCCTGGCACAGGCTGCTGCTGCGCCTGCCGCTGATTGGCCGGGTCGCGCGCAGCGTTAACAGCGCCCGCTACGCCCGCACCCTGAGCATTCTCAACGCCAGCGCCGTTCCGCTGCTGCTGGCGATGCGCATCAGCGCGGAAGTATTAAGCAACGCCTGGGCGAAGCGCCAGCTGGAAGCCGCCAGCGACGCGGTTCGCGAAGGCGTCAGCCTGCATCGCGCGCTCGAAATGACCCAGCTGTTCCCGCCGATGATGCGCTACATGGTCGCCAGCGGCGAACAGAGTGGCGAGCTCAACGGCATGCTGGAGCGCGCGGCGGATAACCAGGACCGGGATCTGAGCGCGCAAATTCAGCTGGCCCTCAGCCTGTTTGAACCTCTGCTGGTGGTGGCGATGGCCGGCATGGTGCTGTTTATCGTCCTCGCCATCCTGCAACCGATACTGCAGCTCAATACCCTGATGAGTATGTAATTGTTCTAATGGAGAAAAATATGCAACGACAGCGCGGATTCACCTTACTGGAAATCATGGTGGTAATTGTTATCCTCGGCGTGCTCGCCAGCCTCGTGGTGCCCAACCTGATGGGCAACAAGGAAAAGGCCGACCGGCAAAAAGTGGTCAGCGATCTTGTGGCGCTCGAGGGGGCGCTGGACATGTACAAACTGGATAACAGCCGCTATCCCACCACCGAGCAGGGGCTGCAGGCGCTGGTCAGCGCGCCATCGGCCGAGCCGCACGCGCGCAACTATCCTGAAGGCGGCTATATTCGCCGTCTGCCGCAGGATCCCTGGGGCAGCGATTACCAGCTGCTGAGCCCCGGCCAGCACGGACAGGTGGATATTTTCAGCCTCGGGCCGGACGGCGTACCGGAGAGCAATGACGATATCGGCAACTGGACAATCGGGAAGAAATAGTGCGACAGCGCGGCTTTACGTTGCTGGAGATGATGCTCATTTTGCTGCTGATCGGCGTCAGCGCGGGCATGGTGATGCTGGCCTTCCCCGCCTCGCGCGACGATAGCGCGGCGCAGGCGCTGGCGCGCTTTGAGGCGCAGCTGCGCTTTGTCCAGCAGCGAGGGCTGCAAACCGGCCAGTTTTTTGGCGCCTCGGTGCATCCCGATCGCTGGCAGTTTCTGGTCTTACAGCCCCGCGAAAGCAACGACCCGCCCCCGGCCGGCGACGACTGGAACGGCTATCGCTGGCTCCCCCTGCGCGCCGGACGCGTCGCCACCTCGGGCAGCGTCGCCGGGAACACGCTGCATCTCACTTTTCCGCAGGGCGAGGCCTGGACGCCGGGCGACAATCCCGATGTGCTGATCTTTCCCGGCGGTGAGATGACGCCGTTCCGGTTGACCGTCGGCGAGGGACCGGGTATCGCGTTTAATGCGCGCGGCGAAAGCCTGCCCGAACCGCAGGAGGCGCCATGAAAAAGCAGGCCGGTATGACGCTGATTGAAGTGATGGTCGCCCTGGCGGTCTTCGCCCTCGCCGGGCTGGCGGTGATGCAGGCCACGCTCCAGCAAACCCGCCAGCTGGGTCGTATGGAGGAGAAAACCCTGGCCGGCTGGCTGGCGGATAATCAGCTGGTGCAGCTCCGGCTGGAAAATCGCTGGCCCGCGCTGAGCTGGTCGGAAACCACGGTGCAGGCGGCGGGCGTCAGCTGGCACATTCGCTGGCAGGGGGTGGAGACCGACCTGCCGCAGCTGCGGGCGCTGGACGTTGAAGTCCGCCGCGCCAAAAGCGATAAAATGCCCGTCTCTTCGCTGCGCACCTACGTGACGCCGCCATGATCCAGCGCGCTCGCGGATTTACCCTCGTCGAAATGCTGCTGGCGCTGGCTATCCTCGCCGCGCTCAGCGTCGCTGCGGTCACGGTGCTGCAAAACGTGATGCGCGCCGATACGCTCACCCGCGATAAGGGCGGGCGCATGCAGGCGTTACAGCTAACGTTCAGCCAGATGGCGGCGGACTTTAGCCAAATCATTCCCCGCCGCAGCCGCGACAGCGCGAGCCTCTTTTTTGCCGGACGTTTTCAGCTCGGCAGCGACGACTGGGCGATCGCCTTTAGCCGCAACGGCTGGCCCAATCCTTTGGGGATCCTGCCGCGTTCGGAAATTCAGAACGTCAGCTACCGCCTGCGCGGGGATCGGCTGGAGCGTCTGAGCTACGACCAGCAGGACCCGCTGCCCGGTAGTCTGCCCACGGTGACCGTTATGCAGCGCAACGTGCAGGCGTTTCGCCTGCGCTTTTACGCCAGCGGCCGCTGGCAGGATGAATGGCAGCAGACGCAGACGCTGCCGCAGGGGCTGGAAGTCACCCTGACGCTGGAACAGTCCGACGAGATCCGCCGGCTGTTTCTGCTTACGCCGGGAGGCAGCCAATGAATACCCGCCAGCGCGGCGTCGCCCTGCTTATGGTGCTGCTGATCCTCGCTCTGATGATGGTGCTGGCGAGCGCCATGACCGAACGCAGCGCGCGGATGTATCAGCAAACCGCCACTACCCTCGATAACCTGCAGGCTAAATGGTACGCGCTGGGGGCGGAAACCCTGGCGGCGGCGCTGCTGCAACGCGACGCGCTCGACTCGCCGAACCAGACCCATCTGGCGCAGAACTGGGCCCAGCAGGGGCGCCGCTTTGCGGTCAATGATGGCGAGATCTACGCCACGATTACCGACGCTCAGGCCTGCTTCAATCTCAACGCCATTAACCAGCTCAGCGGCGACGAAAGCGTTGAAATCCCTTATCCCGCGCAGGTTTTTACCCGACTGCTGGAAAACCTCGGCAGCGAGCCGCTGCGCGCCTTACAGCTGACCGCCGCCCTGCGCGACTGGGTGGATAGCGATCGCCAGGCGCTGCTGAACGGCGCGGAAGACGAAGTCTATATGGCGCAATCCCCCGGCTATCTGACCGGCAATCAGCCGCTGCAGGACGTCAGCGAGCTGCGTCTGCTGGCCGGGATGGACGCCGCGCTCTATCAGCGTCTGCTGCCCTACGTTTGCGCCCTGGCGGACGAGACGCTGCAGGTGAACGTCAATACCCTGCAGCCCGCTCAGGCCGCGCTGCTGGCGGCGCTCTTCCCCGCTGAACTCACCCTCGTCGAAGCCCGGCAACTGCTGCAGGCCCGCGCGGCCACCGGCTGGAGCAGCGTCGCCGCCTTCCTGTCGCAGCCGCTATTACAAAAAACCGATACCGCCGCCGCGCGTCCGTGGCTGGCGGTGCACAGCGAGCGCTTTATCGCCACCTTCAGCGTGGTGATGGGCAGCGCCCGCTATCAGCAACGCAGTCTCCTGCAAAAGCAGGGGCGAACCTTCAGCGTCGTCCAGCGGCGCTACGGAATCTATTGGGTAGCCGATGAATAACCACCATACTTTTTCCGCCGCCGTGCTGATTATTCGCCTCAATCCCGATGCCGCGACGGCGATATGGCGGCTAGCCGCGCCGGGCGACGCGGCGCAGACTGGCGAGTGGCATCCTGACGCTGGCGACCCGACGCTCAGCCTGCTGGCGCAGCGTCATCCGGCCTGGGTGCTGGTGCCCGCCAGCGACTGCGCGTTTCATCGCGTTACCCTGCCCGCCGGCGCGCGCCGAAATGCGCAGCAGGCGCTGGCGTTTTTACTCGAAGAACAGCTGGCAACGGAGATCGAAGAGAGCCATTTTGCCCTGATCCACCGGGATAAAAGCGACTGTGCCGTGGCGGTGGTCGGGCGGGAGAAGATGCGCGCATGGCAGGCCTGGTGCGAGGGGCTCGGACTGAACGTGCTGGCCCTGACGCCGGATGCCCTTGCCCTGCCGCAGAACCCGACCGGCTGGAGCGCCGTACGCTGCGGCGAACAGTGGCTGTTTCGCTGCGAGACGTGCAGCGGTATGGCGGTGGAAACCCCATGGCTCGGCGAACTGCTGGCCCACTGGCCCCATATCGCGCCCATCGCCTGCTACTCGCCGCCGCCGGATATCGCCGCGCCGTGGCAGCCTCGCCCGGCGCAGGATTTGCTGGCGCTGGCGGCGAGCAACCCGCAGGCGCGCAAAATCTGCTTACGCCAGGGCAATTTTGCCGCGAAACGCCGGCCGCCGACGCCCCGACGCTGGCGGCCGACGATTGTCGCAACCCTGGCGCTACTGCTGCTGTGGAGCGGAAATCGCCTCCACGACCATCTCGCCCTGGCGCGTCAGGCCGACGCCGCCGTGCAGGCCAGCCGTGATTTTTACCGCCAGTGGTTCAAAGCGGAAAAAAATCTCGTCAATCCACGCCTGCAAATGCAGCAGCATCTGCGCCGTCTGGAAAGCGTGAGCGCCCGGCCGGCGCTCATCTCACGGCTCGGCGCCCTGCAGCAAATCATCGCCGAAACGCCGGGCATTCGTCTGCGCGCCCTGAGCTTTGACGCCGCGCGCAACGCGCTGCAGCTGGAGATATCCGCCGTTTCATCGCAGGCCCTGGCGCAGTTCAGCCAGCGGGCGCGGGCGGGGTTTCGCGTGCAGACCGGCGAGATGAAGCCGCGCGCCGACGGTATTGAAGGGCGTCTGACGCTGGAGGGTAACGATGGATAACCTGCTCGCCTTATGGCAACAGCGTACGCGTCGCGAACGGCATCTGCTGCTGGGGATGGGCGTCATGCTGCTTATTGGCCTGATTTATTACGCCCTCTGGCAGCCCTGGCAAAATCGCGAGGCGCAGTGGCGGCAAACGCTGGCCAGGGAGCAGTCCAGCCTGCGGTGGATGCGCCAGCAGACCCCGCTTCTCCAGCAGCTTAACCAGCGGAAACCTTCTGCCGCTCCGGAAGAACCCTCGACGGTGATTATGCGCGAAGCCGGCCGCCACGGTATCGCTATCGTTCGCCTGCAGCCGCAGGGCTCCCGCCTGAACCTTACCGTGCAGCCCGCCGATTTCCAGGCGCTGATGGCATGGCTGGACGCGCTGGGGCAGGCGGGGATGACCACCGCCACCCTGGCGGTGACCGCCGTGGCGCAGCAGCCCGGTTGGGTGACGATTAATACGCTGGTGCTGGAGCGCAGCGATGAAAAATAAACTCACTATCGCCCTGCTGCTGGCGGCGGTCTATCTCTTCTGGCTGCTGTTTAGCGCGCCGGCGCGGCTGCTTACTCTGGCGCTACCGGACGGCGCGCGGCTCGGCGAAACCACGGGCACCCTGTGGCAAGGAGAAGCCCGTCAGGTCAGCTGGCGCGGTTTTGACATCGCCCATTTACGCTGGGAGTTTGGCTTTTCGTCGTGGCTTCCCGGCTGGCATATCGCGTTTAACGACCCCTCCGGCCTGCGCGGCCAGGCCTGGCTGCACGGTCTGAACGACGTTGTGGTGCGCGAGGGACGACTCGCGGCGCCGGCCCGGACGCTCGGCCAGCGGTTAGCATCCGGCATACCGCTGGAGGCCCGCGGTCAGGTTGTGCTGACGCTGCCCGAGGCCCGCTTTAACGCCGGCGGTTGCCGACAGATGAGCGCCAGCACCGTGCAGTGGCGGGACGCGGCGCTCAGCTCCCCCGCCGGATCGCTCGAACTGGCCCAGGTCAACGGCAAATTAAGCTGTACCCCGGCGGGCGCGCTGGCTGTCGCCCTGACCCAGGACTCCCGTCAGCTTAGCCTCGCAGGACAGGGCGTTCTGACGCCCAACGGGCGCTTTACGTTTAACGGTACGCTGCAGACCCGCCAGACGGCTCCGGCGCTGCTGGCGCTGCTGCTCGCGCAAAACGGCCGCAAAGATGAGCAGGGGCGCACGCCGTGGCAGTGGCAGGGGCAGTGGCGCTCCGGGGAGAAAAAATAGAGATGGAAAATATCGCGCAGTTACCCGAGTTCGCCGCGCAATTCCCGTCAATCTGGGGCGGCTTTTTATTCCTGTCCGGACTGGCGTTCGGCAGCTTTTTTAACGTCGTTATCCATCGTTTACCGCTGATGATGGAACGCGCAGAGGGGGTGAATCTCTGCCTCCCCGCGTCGTTCTGCCCGCAGTGCCGTCAGCCTATCGCCTGGCGGGACAATATCCCGCTGCTGAGCTTTTTATGGCTCAGGGGGCGCGCGCGCTGCTGCGGGCAGCCGATCTCGCGTCGCTATCCCCTGATGGAGCTGACGACCGGCGCGCTGTTTGTACTCGCGGGGTACCTGATGGCTCCGGGCATGCCGCTGCTGGGCGGGCTAATTTTCGTATCCGTACTGCTGATCCTCGCCGCCATCGACGCGCAAACGCAGCTGCTGCCTGACAGGCTGACGCTGCCGCTGCTGTGGGCCGGGCTGCTGTTCAATCTTTCCGATACCTTCGCGCCGCTGGCGGAGGCGGTCATTGGCGCGATGGTCGGGTATTTGTCGCTGTGGTCGGTGTACTGGGTGTTCCGTCTGCTGACCGGTAAAGAGGCGCTGGGCTACGGCGATTTCAAGCTGCTGGCGGCGCTCGGCGCGTGGCTCGGCTGGCAGCCGCTGCCGCAGACGCTGCTGCTGGCTTCCGCCAGCGGTCTGGTCTGGACGCTGCTGCAGCGCCTGGTAACCCGTCGTTCGCTCGAACAACCTCTGGCCTTCGGCCCCTGGCTGGCGCTGGCGGGCGGCGGCATCTTTTTGTGGAGCCAGGTATAACCCCCCTGCTCGCGCTGCGCTTAGTAGGGCTACGGGCGGTGCTGGTCCGGTAGCCCGGGTAAGGCGTTTACGCCGCAACCCGGGAAAACATCCCCTGCTCGCGCTACGCTTAGCGGGGCTACGGGTGCTGTTGGTCCGGTAGCCCGGGTAAGGCGTTTACGCCGCAACCCGGGCCCCCCCCTGCTCGCGCTGCGCTTAGCAGGGCTACGGGCGGTGCTGGTCCGGTAGCCCGGGTAAGGCGTTTATGCCGCAACCCGGGAACTCTCCGGCTACGAATACTTTTTGGTGCGCCGGGTCGGGGCGGTATTGGCCGGATCGTCGGGCCAGACGTGCTTGGGATAGCGCCCTTTCATCTCTTTTTGCACCTCGCGGTAGCTCCCCTGCCAGAAGGCGCCTAAATCGCGGGTGATCTGCAGCGGGCGCTGCGCCGGCGAAAGCAGCTCCAGCACCAGCGGCACGCGCCCCTGGGCGATAGTCGGAGTGGTCGCCTCGCCAAACATCTCCTGCATCCGCACCGCCAGCGCCGGCGGGTTTTCATCGTGATAACGAATGGCGATGCGGCTACCGGTCGGCACCGTATAGTGCGTGGGCAGCTCGCTGTCCAGCTTCTGGCGCAGCGGCCACGGCAGCCAGTTTTGCAGCGCCTGACGCACGTCCAGCGCCTTCAGGGCGCGCAGCGAATGGACGCCCGCCATCTGCGGCAGCAGCCACTGTTCAAGCGAGGCCAGCAGCGACGCCTCGTCAACGGCCGGCCACGCCTCCTCCGGCAGCCACCGCGCCGCGCAGTGTAGCCGCAGACGCAGCTGCTCCGCCTCCGGCGTCCAGCTGAGCACGCTCAGTCCCTTCTCGCGGATCCCGTTGAGCATCGCCTGGTGCAGCTCCTCCTCCGACGGCTTCGCCAGCGGCTGGGTCTTAATCACCAGGCGTCCGATACAGGTGCGCCGCCAGGCCTTCAGCGTTCCTAACGCCTCATCCCACTCGACGATATCGGAACGCCGGGCCAGGGCCGGACACCGCTCAATCAACGCGTGAATATCGACCGGCAGCGCCAGCAGGATCCGCGCGTCCGGCGATGCGCTTCCCTGCAGCAGCAGCGGCGCAATCAACCATTCGTGGCGGCCCAGCGCATCGTCGGCGTCGAGCATCGCCCCCATCCCGTTAGCCAGCTGGTAGCGCCCCTCCTGGCCGCGACGATGGGCGATACGGTCGGCAAAAGCGGAGGCCAGCAGCGCCGCGATGCTGTCGGCGTCGGGCTGACCGCCGCGAACCGCCAGCCTTTTCATCAGCTGCTGCGCCCGCTGCTGCCAGTTACCCTGCTGACGGGCAAACGCCGCGCTAAGATCGCTATTGCCGCCGCGCGGCGGCTCTTCAAGGATCGCCGCCAGTTTAGCCGCCGTGGCGGCGCTATCGGCATCCTCCGCCGCGGTCAGCATCGCCGCCAGGCGCGGATCGTTGCCCAACGCCGCCATTTTGCGCCCGTGCGCCGACAGCCGCTCGCCTTCCAGCGCAGAAAGGTCGGTGAGCAGACGCCGGGCCGCCGCCAGGTTGGTCGCAGGCGGCAGATCCAGCCAGCTGAGCTGGGCCGGGTCCTGGCATCCCCACTGCAGCAGCTCCAGCAGCAGCGACGACAGATCGCTTTGCAGAATTTCCGGGTCGCCCTGCGCCGCCGCGCGCTCGGCCTGCTCTTTAGCCAGCAGATGCAGGCAGATCCCCGGTTCCAGACGCCCGGCGCGTCCGGCGCGCTGGGTCATTGAGGCCTGGCTGATGCGCTGCGTCACCAGGCGAGTGAGCCCGGTGCGGGCGTCAAAGCGGGCGACGCGCTCCTGGGCGCTATCCACCACCAGCCGAATCCCCTCGATGGTCAGACTGGTCTCGGCGATATTGGTCGCCAGCACCACTTTGCGCATCCCGGCGGGCGCGGGCAGTATCGCCTTACGCTGCTCGCTCAGCGGCAGCGCGCCGTACAGGGGGCAAAGGATCACATCGCTCGCCACCCGCTCCGCCAGCCGCTCCTGAACGCGCTGAATCTCTCCCACCCCGGGCAGAAACAGCAGCATTGAGCCATTTTCGCTGCGCAGCAGCTCCGCGGCGGCCACCGCCACCGCCTCGTCAAAGCGCTGATGGGCCGGCAGCGGCAGAAAACGCCGCTCAACCGGAAACGCGCGCCCTTCGGAAACGATAACCGGCGCCTCCGGCAGCAGCCGCTGCAGGCGTTCATTGTCCAGCGTCGCCGACATAATCAGCAGTTTGAGATCGTCGCGCAGTCCCTGCTGAACGTCGAGCAGCAGCGCCAGCGCCAGATCCGCCTGCAGGCTGCGTTCGTGGAATTCATCGAGGATCGCCAGCCCCACGCCGCTCAGCTCCGGATCGCGCTGGATCATCCGCGTTAAAATACCTTCGGTCACCACTTCGAGGCGCGTGTTCGGCCCGACGCAGGTCTCCGCGCGCATGCGATAGCCCACGGTCTCGCCGGGCTTCTCTCCCAGCAGTTCCGCCAGCCGCTGCGCCACGTTACGCGCGGCCAGCCGCCGCGGCTCCAGCAGGATTATGCGTCCGTTGATGTTACCTTCGGCGAGGATTTGCAGCGGCAGCCAGGTGGATTTCCCGGCGCCGGTTGGCGCATTAAGCAGAACCTGCGGCGCATGCTGCAGGGCAGAGAGAAGTTCAGGGAGGACGGCGGCAACCGGCAATGAGGACACGAAACGCTCCGGAGGTTAACATTTGCGGGCAAGCATTGTAGCATCCCGGTAATTCATTACCGAGTCTCTATCATGTCCGAGCCGAAAAGGCTGTTTTTCGCCATTGAACTTCCCGGGGACGTTCAGCAGCAGATCGTGCACTGGCGCGCCGCCAGCTTTCCCGGCGATGCGGGTCGACCGGTGGCGGCGGCTAACCTCCATCTGACGCTGGCGTTTCTTGGCGAGGTGAGCGCGGACAAGCAGCGGGCGCTGTCAGCGATGGCCGGACGGATCCGCCAGCCGGGCTTTACCCTGACGCTTGACGATGCCGGGCAGTGGCTGCGTTCGCGGGTAGTGTGGCTGGGCACCCGTCAGCCGCCGCGCGGGGTGCTGCAATTAGCGAATATGCTGCGCGCCCAGGCCGCCCGCAGCGGCTGCTATCAGAGCCCGCAGCCGTTTCATCCGCATATCACCCTGCTGCGCGACGCGCGCCACGCGGTGCCGATTCCGCCGCCCGGATTTAGCTGGGCGTTTGCGGTCAACGAATTTGTGCTCTACGAATCCAGCTTTAGCCGCGGGCGCACCCGCTATCAGGCGCTGGAACGTTATCCCTTCGACAAGGAAAGCTGATGCTGTTCACTCCTCCCCTGCAGTCCGCCACCCTGGTTAAACGTTACAAACGGTTTCTCGCCGACGTGGTCACCCCCGACGGCCGCGAGCTGACCCTGCACTGCCCCAACACCGGCGCCATGACCGGCTGCGCCGCGCCGGGCGATACCGTCTGGTATTCCACCTCAGATAATCCTAAGCGTAAATATGCCCACACGTGGGAATTAACTGAAACCGTAGAGGGCGCGACAATTTGTGTTAATACTCTACGTGCTAACACGTTGGCAAAAGAGGCGATTCTGGCAGGAAATATTCCCGAGCTTTTGGGCTATAACACGCTGAAAAGCGAAGTGAAGTATGGTGATGAAAGCAGCCGCATTGATATTCTGTTACAAGCAGATGACCAACAAAACTGCTATATTGAAGTGAAATCGGTTACGTTGGCGGAAAAGGAATACGGTTACTTCCCCGATGCGGTTACCGCACGCGGTCAGAAGCACCTGCGGGAGCTAATGAGCGTGGCGGCAGCGGGCGATCGGGCGGTGATTTTGTTCGCCGTGCTGCACTCGGCGATAGACCGTTTCTCACCCGCGCATCATATTGATGCCAGATACGCACAGCTATTGATTGAGGCGCAAAACAAGGGGGTGGAAATTCTCGCCTACAAGGCGGAACTTTCTACCGAGATGATGACTCTGAATAAGCCGATTACCGTGGTGTTAACCCCCGGTAAATAAACGGCTAAATAGTATTCGGGTCGCGAGCGCAAATACGCTTTTCCTCACAGGGTTGTCAAGTGTAACGTTTAGATAATTGCTATCCGGAAAAGCATCTGCTATTTATAGCGGCCTGATTTTTCCCCCAACACGGGGATCGATAGTGCGTGTTAAGGAGAAGCAACATGCAAGAAGGGCAAAACCGTAAAACATCGTCCCTGAGTATTCTCTCCATCGCTGGGGTGGAGCCGTACCAAGTGAAGCCGGGCGAAGAGTATATGAACGAAGCCCAGCTGGCGCACTTCAAGCGCATTCTTGAAGCGTGGCGTAATCAACTTAGGGATGAAGTGGATCGCACCGTAACGCATATGCAGGATGAAGCTGCTAACTTCCCGGATCCGGTAGACCGTGCCGCTCAGGAAGAAGAGTTCAGCCTGGAGCTGCGTAACCGCGACCGCGAACGTAAACTGATCAAAAAGATCGAGAAAACGCTGAAAAAAGTCGAAGACGAAGATTTCGGCTTCTGTGAATCCTGTGGCGTTGAGATTGGTATCCGTCGTCTGGAAGCGCGTCCGACCGCCGACCTGTGCATTGATTGCAAAACGCTGGCGGAAATTCGCGAAAAACAGATGGCAGGCTAATCACTTCGCTGACGCATCTCTGGCGGGAGCTTTCTCCCGCCCTGATGCTTTAGTCATACGATGACAGATTCCCACTACATCGGGCGCTTTGCCCCCTCACCTTCCGGCGAACTCCACTTCGGCTCATTGATTGCCGCGCTTGGCAGCTATCTGCAGGCTCGGGCACAGAACGGTATCTGGCGCGTGCGCATTGAAGATATCGATCCGCCGCGTGAAGTCCCCGGCGCCGCCGAGACTATTCTTCGTCAGTTAGAGCACTTCGGCCTGCACTGGGACGGAGAGGTACTCTGGCAGTCAAAACGCCACGAAGCCTATCGTGAGCGCCTGGCCTGGCTACGCGAGCAGGGCCTCTGCTACTACTGCACCTGCACCCGCGCGCGTATCCACGCTATTGGCGGCCTTTACGACGGCCACTGCCGTGATTTACGCCTCGGCGCGGAAAACGCCGCTCTGCGCCTGCGGCAAACGCGTCCGGTCCTTGAATTTTATGACCAGTTGCGCGGTACGATCGTCGCCGACGAGCCTCTGGCGCGTGAAGATTTTATTATCCACCGTCGCGATGGGCTGTTCGCCTATAATCTGGCGGTGGTGGTGGACGATCATTTTCAGGGCGTCAGCGAAATCGTCCGCGGCGCCGATCTTATCGAGCCGACGGTGCGGCAAATTTCGCTCTATCAGCATTTTGGCTGGCAGGCGCCGGACTATATCCATTTGCCGCTGGCCCTCAACGCGCAGGGCAATAAACTGTCGAAGCAAAACCACGCTCCGGCGTTATCTACAGGCGATCCGCGCCCGGAAATTGTGCGGGCGCTAACGTTTCTTAATCAGGATGTCATTCAGGAATGGCAGACGCTGAGCATTGAGGATTTACTCAAGTACGCGGTAGCGAACTGGCGGCCGGAGCAAATCCAGCATTCTCAAATGCGTTCTGCTGAGCTATGATTAGCCGCTATTTTTTTGTCCTGAAGTCCGTCTGACACTACGAGGTGTACCATTTTTACCCGAGTCGCTAATTTTTGCCGTAAGGTGCTAAGCCGTGAAGAGCGCGAGGCAGAAGCCGCCGTCGAACAACTACATATGACGGTTATCCCGCGCGAGCAGCATGCAATTTCCCGCAAAGATATCAGTGAAAATGCCCTCAAGGTCATGTACAGACTCAATAAGGCGGGCTACGAATCGTGGCTGGTCGGCGGCGGCGTACGCGATCTGCTGCTGGGCAAAAAACCCAAAGATTTTGACGTCACCACCAACGCCACGCCGGAGCAGGTGCGTAAGCTGTTCCGCAACTGCCGTCTGGTCGGCCGTCGCTTCCGCCTGGCGCACGTGATGTTCGGGCCGGAAATTATCGAAGTCGCGACCTTCCGCGGCCACCATGAAGGCCACACCACCGATCGCGTCACCTCCCAGCGCGGCCAGAACGGCATGCTGCTGCGCGACAACATCTTCGGTTCGATTGAAGAAGACGCCCAGCGTCGCGACTTTACCATCAACAGCCTCTATTACAGCGTGGCGGATTTCACCGTCCGCGACTACGTCGGCGGCATGAAAGATCTGCAGGATGGCGTCATCCGGCTGATCGGCGATCCGGAAACCCGCTATCGCGAAGATCCGGTGCGCATGCTGCGCGCGGTGCGTTTTGCGGCGAAGCTCAGTATGAGCATCAGCGAAGAGACCGCCGAGCCGATCCCGCGCCTGGCGACGCTGCTGCACGATGTACCGCCGGCGCGCCTGTTTGAAGAGGTGTTAAAACTGCTGCAGGCCGGCGACGGCTATCAAACCTATATTCTGCTGCGCGAATATAATCTGTTCCAGCCGCTGTTCCCGACCATTACCCGCTACTTCACCGAGCGCGGCGATAGTCCGATGGAGCGCATCATCAGCCAGGTGCTGAAGAATACCGATAACCGCATTCGCAACGATATGCGCGTTAACCCGGCGTTCCTGTTCGCGGTAATGTTCTGGTATCCGCTGCTGGAAACGGCGCAGAAAATCGCCCAGGAAAGCGGGCTGGCCTACTACGACGCCTTCGCGCTGGCGATGAACGACGTGCTGGACGAAGCCTGCCGCACGCTGGCGATCCCGAAACGCATCACTACTCTGGTGCGCGATATCTGGCAGCTTCAGCTGCGGATGTCCCGCCGTCAGGGCAAACGCGCGTGGAAGCTGATGGAGCATCCCAAATTCCGCGCCGCCTACGATCTGCTGGAGCTGCGCGCCGGCGCCGAAAACAGCAGCGAACTGCAGCGTCTGACCAAATGGTGGGGCGAGTTCCAGGTCGCCGCGCCGCCGGATCAGAAAGATATGCTGGATGATTTAGGCGACGATCCGGCTCCGCGCCGCCGCCACCGTCGTCCGCGTAAACGCGCGCCGCGCCGCGAAGGCAGCGCATGACGCTCGCTTATATCGCTATCGGCAGCAATCTGGCCTCGCCGCTGGAGCAGGTCAACGCTGCCGTTAACGCGCTGGCGGAGATACCGGACAGCCGGGTGATAAGCGTTTCCTCTTTCTACCGTACGCCGCCGCTGGGGCCGCAGGATCAGCCTGACTACCTCAACGCCGCCGTGGCGCTGGAGACGTCTCTCGCCCCAGAGGCGCTGCTCGACCACACTCAGCGCATTGAGCTGCAGCAGGGCCGCACGCGTAAAGCTGAACGCTGGGGACCGCGCACGCTGGACCTCGACATCATGCTGTTCGGCAATGAGGTGATTAACACCCCGCGGCTGACCGTGCCGCACTACGATATGCAAAACCGCGGCTTTATGCTGTGGCCGCTGTTTGAAATTGCGCCTGAGCTATGTTTCCCCGACGGTTTGGCATTGCGCGACGTGCTGGCCAATCTCGGCGCGGAAAAACCCGCGAGCTGGTAATACCCCTTCATTTTTTAGCAATTACGGCGATCGTGGTAATCGGTTGCCTAAAACCATTGCCCCCCTGAATGCGGCTGCTAGAATGCCGGTTAAAATGACTTTCATCATCAGGAAACGTTATGAAACCGACCACTATCGCCCTGCTGCAGAAATGCAAACAGGAGAAGAAACGCTTCGCCACTATCACCGCCTACGACTACAGCTTTGCAAAGCTGTTTGCCGATGAGGGTATCAACGTGATGCTGGTCGGCGATTCGCTGGGCATGACGGTGCAGGGCCACGACTCCACCCTGCCGGTGACCGTAGAAGACATTGCCTATCACACGCGCGCGGTGCGCCGCGGAGCGCCCAACTGCCTGCTGCTCGCCGATCTGCCGTTTATGGCTTACGCCACGCCGGAACAGACCTTCGAGAACGCCGCCATCGTGATGCGCGCGGGAGCCAATATGGTCAAAATCGAGGGCGGCGCATGGCTGGCGGACACCGTGAAAATGCTTGCCGAGCGCGCGGTGCCGGTGTGCGGGCACCTCGGTCTGACGCCCCAGTCGGTGAACGTCTTCGGCGGCTATAAAATTCAGGGCCGCGGCGATGCCGGACAAGTTCTGCTGGATGACGCGCTGGCGCTAGAAGCGGCGGGCGCACAGCTGCTGGTGCTGGAGTGCGTACCGGTCGAGCTGGCGAAACGCGTCACCGAGGCGTTAACCATCCCGGTGATCGGCATCGGCGCGGGCAACGTCACCGACGGGCAAATCCTCGTCATGCATGACGCATTCGGCATCACCGGCGGCCATATTCCCAAATTTGCCAAAAATTTCCTGAGCACAGCGGGCGACATGCGCGCCGCGGTACGGCAATATGTTGCCGAAGTGGAGTCCGGCGTCTATCCGGGCGAAGAACACAGTTTCCATTAAGGAGTGTTGTTGTGCTGATTATTGAAACCCTGCCGCTGCTGCGCCAGCATATCCGTCGTTTACGCCAGGAAGGCAAGCGCATTGCGCTGGTTCCCACCATGGGCAACCTGCACGATGGTCATATGAAGCTGGTTGATACCGCCAAAGCCAGCGCGGATGTGGTGGTGGCCAGTATCTTCGTCAACCCTATGCAGTTCGACCGCGCCGAGGATCTGGCGCGCTATCCGCGTACCCTGCAGGACGATTGCGAAAAGCTGAACAAGCGTAAGGTCGATTTTGTCTTTGCCCCTGCCGCGGCGGAAATCTATTCGCACGGCCTCGAAAATCAGACTTACGTGGATGTTCCGGGGCTGTCGACGATGCTCGAGGGCGCCAGTCGTCCAGGCCACTTCCGCGGCGTTTCCACTATCGTCAGCAAGCTGTTCAACCTGATCCAGCCGGACGTCGCCTGCTTCGGCGAAAAAGACTTCCAGCAGCTGGCGCTGATCCGCAAAATGGTGGCCGATATGGGCTACGACATCGAGATTATCGGCGTGCCGATTATGCGCGCGAAAGATGGGCTGGCGCTCAGTTCGCGCAACGGCTATCTCAGCGCAGACCAGCGCAAAGTTGCGCCGGGGCTGTATAAGGTGATGAATGGCGCGGCGGAGAAGCTGGCGGCCGGCGAGCGCAATCTTGACGAGATTATCGCGATTGCCGCGCAGGAGCTGAACGAAAAAGGCTTCCGCGCCGATGATATCCAGATCCGCGATGCCGACACGCTGCTCGACCTGACGGAAAACAGCCAGCGCGCGGTGATCCTGATGGCGGCATGGCTCGGCGAAGCGCGTTTGATCGACAACCAGATAGTGGCGCTCGTTCGGTAGACACGGGTTAAAAATCGGGCAATACTGCCTGGAATTTCCTCAAGGCGGGCGTCACGTCCGCTTTGTTATCGTTAAGCTTTAAAGGTAGACGTTATGATTCGTAATATGCTGCAGGGCAAACTCCACCGCGTAAAAGTCACGCAGGCCGACCTGCACTATGAAGGCTCCTGCGCTATTGATCAGGATTTCCTGGATGCGTCCGGCATCCTTGAAAACGAGGCTATTCATATCTGGAATGTGACCAACGGTAATCGTTTCTCCACCTACGCCATCGCCGCGGAGCGCGGTTCGCGAATTATCTCCGTGAACGGCGCGGCGGCACACTGTGCGAGCGTCGGCGATATTCTGATTATCGCCAGCTTCGTCACCATGCCTGACGAAGAAGCCCGCACCTGGCAGCCGAAAGTGGCCTATTTCGAAGGCGAAAACGAAATGAAGCGCCAGGCCAAAGCTATTCCGGTGCAGGTTGCCTGATCTACCCCTGCGGCTGGTTGCTTATCAGCCGCGACATTGTCTCCAGCGAATCCGTTCTTAATATATACAGCCTTTTCAACAAGAACGGATTATCGCCCGGCTTTACCTTCCCTCTCACCGTAGTCACCGCCAGATGAAAACCGGCGTCGTTGGCGGCCTGGACCGCCTTAGCGTTATAGCCGCCAAACGGATAAGAGAGATACAGTACGTGGGGGTTAAACTGTGCCAGCGCCCGCCGCGAATGCGCAAAATCAAACAGAATATTGTGATAGCTGCGGCTGAGGAGAATCGGATGACGTTCAGCATCAACCCGATGCAGGAAATGGGTATGCGACTGCACGTCAAAGACGTCCTGGATCTGTTTTAGCTCGGAAATACTCATAAACTGCAGCGATTTCGGCGCCCATTTCTGCGGATGGCGCTTGATGCGCGACGAGATAATAAACGCCGTGGCGTGAAAGCCATACTGTTTGAGGATCGGGTAGGCATAGCGGTTGACCGACTTCAGCCCATCGTCAAAGGTGATCGCCACCGCACGCGCCGGAAGATTCACTTTATTACGCAGATAACCTTCCAGTTGATACATGCTGAGCGTGATGTAGCCCTGGTCGCGTAGCCAGGTCATCTGATTGCTGAAGGCGCGCACGGAAGTCGTCGTTGAGGTATGGCGAAAGCGGGTATTTTCTTCATCACGCAGGATATGGTGATAAGTCAGTACTGGGATGCCGTTATCTTCTTGCGCATCCAGACTGCTCACCCACGCCAGGCGGTTGCCGATACGAATCTGAAACCAGGTTTGATTAAGCCGATCTTTGAGTTTGCTGATAATCGGATAACGCAAATTATTCGCCAGGGTGCCAAATGGCGCGCTGCCCACGGCGGGGGCATCATAGATTGGCGTATCTTTCCAGGTAATGAGATTTTGGTTGCTTAGAGGCTTATGCAGATCGCCAAGGCTATCCTCCACCCGCTGCTTACCCTGTACCGGCCCCAGGTGGCCTTTATCGATAAAGCCGGTCGCAAAGCCAAAATTAAACTCATAGTAATCCGCCGCCGTCGGTACTACCGCCAGAATTTGCCCTGCCCGCACGTTGCCGACGCTCACCACCTGATTGCCAACCTGCGCCCAGATATCCGCATCTTCGGTCGTTTGCATATAACGTGCCGGCACACCCTGCTGGCTTAACAGGCTGGCAGAGGCGCTTAGCGCCGTGAACAGGAGGAGTAAAGCAAGAATTCGGGCAAACATGCGCATCGAGCCGGTAGACAAGAACTGCCGTCATTGTAACAAAAGCCTCATCAATACCAACGCTTAATTCCCGTACGGCTCATGCAGTAGTCGAAAAGGCGGATTTTTTTGCTGCTGATGCCAGAGGCTGCTCACCGCCGGGCCTCCGGCGCTGACAATGGCGTGCCGGAAGGCTTCGCTGCTCAGGTTCTGGCGCAGCAAATACATGCTTTCCAGTAATGGATAGTCGATCCCGGAAATCACTTCACAGTGGGTGTGCTTATGGCTCAGCAGCGCCGCCACGCGATAAGGCGCCGCGCCGGTATTATCGGTCAGAAAAATGACCCCGTCTCCGCCGTCCGTCTCGTGCAGCGCGTCGCACATCATGCGGCTCAGCATATTGCTGCTGAGATTACGCCAGTAGTTGACCGCCCGACACTGCGTCAGCGGCCCAAACTTTTTCTCCAGACGATCCAGCATCTCCTGCGCCAGTTCGTCATGACAGGTAATCACCCAACCTAACATCGCCCACCTCCTTAGCAGGCAAACAATGTAGCAAGGGAAGAGATGAATATCGGTGATGACAATCAAAATTGTTTGCCGGCGCTTCGCTGAACGGGGCAGCGAAGCGCAGTGGTTGGCTAAATTAGCTGCGAAGCCCGCGTCCGCGCTGGATCAGATACCAGCACAAGAGATAAAACGCGACGATAAACACCACCAGCACGCCGAAGGTGGTGGCGAGCGGAACATCGTTAATGCCGAGGAAACCGTAGCGGAAACCGCTGATCATGTAGACGATCGGGTTCAGATGCGACAGCCCTTGCCAGAACGGCGGCAGCAGGGTCAGCGAATAAAAAACCCCGCCGAGATAGGTCAGCGGCGTTAGCACGAAGGTCGGAATAAGGCTGATATCGTCAAAGGTTTTGGCAAACACCGCATTCAGCAGACCGGCCAGCGAAAATAGCACGGCGGTCAGCACCAGGGTCAGGGCGACGAATATCCATGAGTGAACCTGGAACGGTACGAAAAACAGCGAAATCGCCGTCACCAGAATCCCGACGCACAGACCGCGGGCAACGCCGCCGCCCACATAGCCGGCGATAACCACGTGGGTGGGAACCGGCGCGACCAGCAGTTCTTCAATATTGCGCTGAAATTTCGCGCTGAAGAAGGAGGACGCCACGTTGGCGTAGGCGTTGGTGATCACCGCCATCATAATCAGGCCCGGCACGATAAACTGCATATAGGTGAAACCGTGCATTTCACCGATGCGCGAGCCGATCAGATTGCCGAAAATAACAAAGTAGAGGGTCATAGTTATGACCGGCGGCACCAGCGTCTGGATCCAGATACGCATAAAGCGATGGATCTCTTTGGTCCAGATGCTTTTCAGCGCGACCCAATAAAGCTGCATCATGCTGATTCTCCTTTCCGGTCATGGACCAGCGTGACAAACAGCTCTTCCAGACGGTTAGCTTTGTTACGCATACTTAATACCTGTACGCCCTGCGCGCTTAACTGAGTAAATACGCTGTTAATCCCCTGCTCACGCAGCACCTCAACCTCCAGCGTCGACGTATCAACCAGACGATACTGATAGCCTTCCAGTACCGGTAATGGACTCTTAGGTGCCAGATCGAGAATAAAGGTTTCCGATTTCAGTTTGGAAAGCAGCGACTTCATCGAGGTGTTTTCCACCAGCTCACCGTTCTGAATAATGCCAATATTGCGACACAGCATCTCGGCCTCTTCCAGATAGTGGGTAGTGAGGATAATCGTCGTGCCTTTATCGTTGAGATCTTTCAGGAAGCCCCACATCGAACGACGCAGCTCGATATCCACTCCCGCCGTGGGTTCATCAAGAATCAGCAGCTTCGGCTCGTGCATCAACGCGCGGGCAATCATCAGGCGACGCTTCATGCCGCCGGAGAGCATCCGCGCGCGTTCGTTGCGTTTTTCCCAAAGATCGAGCTGTTTAAGGTACTTTTCGCTACGGGCGATCGCTTCTTTGCGCTCGACGCCGTAGTAGCCCGCCTGGTGAATCACAATCTGCTGCACGGTTTCGAACGGGTTAAAGTTGAACTCCTGCGGCACCAGGCCGAGCTGGCGCTTGGCGTTCACCACATCCTTTTGCAGGTCATAGCCAAACACGTTGACCTCGCCGGAGGTTTTATTCACCAGCGAACTGATAATGCCGATAGTGGTGGATTTTCCCGCGCCGTTTGGCCCCAGGAGCGCGTAAAAATCGCCCGCCTCAACCTGCAGATCGATTCCGCGCAGCGCCTGAACCCCGCCGGGGTAGGTTTTTTTAAGCTGTTTTAATTCCAGAGCAATGGTCATTAAATGTCTCTTCTCGTGTCGTGACACGCGATGGGTTGTTTTAAAAAATGTGAGGTTAACCTATATTAGCGCAACGCACTTACTTGGTTACAGGCCCGTAAACATCCATGAACGATATAGATACACTCATCAGCAACAATGCACTATGGTCAAAAATGCTGGTGGAGGAAGACCCCGGTTTCTTTGAGAAACTGGCACAGGCGCAGAAGCCGCGCTTTCTGTGGATTGGATGTTCAGATAGCCGCGTCCCCGCTGAACGTTTGACCGGCCTGGAACCTGGCGAGCTGTTTGTACACCGTAACGTCGCCAACCTGGTGATTCATACCGATCTGAACTGTCTTTCCGTCGTGCAGTACGCGGTCGACGTACTGGAAGTTGAACACATCATCATCTGCGGCCACTACGGCTGCGGCGGCGTGCAGGCGGCGATTGAAAATACCGAGCTTGGCCTTATCGACAACTGGCTGCTGCATATTCGCGATATCTGGTTTAAGCACAGCTCGCTGCTGGGGGAAATGCCCGAAGAGCGCCGCCTTGATACGCTGTGTGAATTGAATGTGATGGAGCAGGTTTACAACCTTGGCCATTCAACGATTATGCAGTCGGCGTGGAAGCGTGGACAGAAGGTGACAATTCACGGCTGGGCCTACGGCATTCACGATGGCATGTTACGCGATCTGGACGTGACCGCCGTCAGCCGCGAAACGCTGGAGCAGCGCTATCGCCAGGGCATTTCCAACCTTAAAAGCAAGCACGTCAATCACAGATAATTCACGCGCCCCTCTTAACTATCCCGGATAAGCCGGGATAGACACTCCGCATTACTCGTCCAGCAGCGTCACTTTGCCGATATACGGCAGGTGGCGATAGCGCTGAGCATAGTCGATACCGTACCCCACCACGAACTCGTCCGGGATCGCAAAACCGACAAACTCAACCGGCACCTTCACTTCGCGGCGGCTTGGCTTATCGAGCAGCGTACAAATCGCCAGCGATTTTGGTTCACGCAGGCTGAGGATTTCACGCACTTTTGACAGCGTATTGCCAGAGTCGATGATGTCTTCCACGATCAGCACATCTTTACCGCGGATATCTTCATCCAGGTCTTTGAGGATTTTGACGTCACGGGTGGTGGACATGCCGCTGCCGTAGCTCGAGGCGGTCATGAAATCCACTTCATGGGGTACCTGAACCTCACGGCACAGGTCGGCCATAAACATAAATGAACCGCGTAATAGCCCCACCAGCACCATTTCGCTGCCGCTATCTTTGTAATGTTCATTAATTTGACGACCGAGCTCAGCGATACGGGCTTTGATCTCAGTTTCCGGGATCATCACTTCTACAGTATGTTTCATAAAACTAACCATTTGATTCTTAATGTAAATCATCAAAGCCGCTGCGATTGCACCGACGTTGACCGGCAAGCCACGCAGTATACCAGTAAAAAGAAATATGCGATGCAGTGATTAATAAAGCCCATTTTGTGATTCCGATCACACTTGTTAAATCCTATAATTAATTGCAGTTAAAAAATTAACAAACAAACGAGTGTCCTTCTATGGCAGAAACAAAATCTCAACAATCACGGCTACTCGTGACGCTGACGGCTCTTTTTGCAGCGTTCTGTGGCCTGTATCTTTTAGCGGGCGGGGCCTGGCTGGTCGCTCTTGGCGGCTCATGGTACTACCCTGTCGCAGGCCTGGTCATGCTTGGCGTCACCGTCATGCTGTTCCGCGGAAAGCGTTCTGCGCTTTGGCTGTACGCCGCGCTGCTGCTTGCCACTATGATCTGGGGCGTATGGGAAGTTGGTTTCGACTTCTGGGCGCTGACCCCGCGTAGCGACATTCTGGTCTTCTTCGGCATCTGGCTTATCCTGCCGTTTGTCTGGCGCCGCCTGCCGATTCCCTCCTCTGGCGCGGTTGCCGGGCTGGTTGTCGCCCTGCTGATTAGCGGCGGTATCCTGACCTGGGCCGGCTTCAACGACCCGCAGGAAGTCAACGGTACGCTGAGCGCTGATGCAACGCCAGCGGCCCCCATCTCCGACGTAGCCGATGGTGACTGGTCGGCGTATGGCCGCAATCAGGAAGGCCAGCGCTACTCGCCGCTGAAGCAGATCAACGCCGATAACGTGAAGAACCTGAAAGAAGCTTGGGTCTTCCGTACGGGCGATCTCAAGCAGCCTAACGATCCGGGTGAAATCACCAATGAAGTCACGCCGATTAAAGTGGGCGACACGCTTTATCTGTGTACCGCTCATCAGCGCCTGTTCGCGCTTGACGCGGCCACCGGTAAAGAAAAGTGGCATTTCGATCCGCAGCTCAACGCTGACCCCTCTTTCCAGCACGTGACCTGTCGCGGCGTTTCATATCATGAAGCCAAAGCGGATAACGCGCCGGCGGATGTGGTTGCCGACTGCCCGCGTCGGATCATTCTTCCGGTCAACGATGGTCGTCTGTTCGCCCTCAATGCCGAAACCGGTAAGCTGTGTGAGTCCTTTGCTAATAAAGGCATTCTCAATCTGCAAACCAACATGCCTGTCACTACGCCGGGTATGTATGAACCAACATCACCGCCGATTATTACCGACAAAACTATCGTCATTGCCGGCGCCGTGACCGATAACTTCTCCACCCGCGAGCCGTCGGGCGTTATCCGCGGCTTTGATGTGAATACCGGTAAACTGCTGTGGGCCTTTGACCCGGGCGCGAAAGATCCCAACGCGATTCCTGATGATGAACATCATTTCACGCTGAATTCACCAAACTCCTGGGCGCCTGCGGCCTATGACGCGAAGCTGGATCTGGTCTACCTGCCTATGGGCGTAACCACCCCGGATATCTGGGGCGGCAACCGTACGCCTGAACAAGAGCGCTATGCCAGCTCCATCGTGGCGCTGAACGCGACGACCGGTAAACTGGCGTGGAGCTACCAGACCGTTCACCACGATCTGTGGGATATGGATATGCCGTCGCAGCCGACGCTGGCGGATATCGACGTCAACGGTAAAACCGTGCCGGTGATTTACGCTCCGGCAAAAACCGGTAATATTTTTGTCCTCGATCGCCGCAACGGTGAACTGGTTGTCCCGGCGCCGGAAAAACCGGTTCCGCAAGGGGCGGCGAAAGGTGACTACGTCGCGAAAACTCAGCCGTTCTCCGACCTGAGCTTCCGTCCGAAGAAAGACCTGACCGGCGCGGACATGTGGGGCGCCACCATGTTCGACCAGCTGGTGTGCCGCGTTATCTTCCATCAGCTGCGCTACGAAGGGATTTTCACCCCGCCGTCAGAACAAGGCACGCTGGTATTCCCGGGTAACCTGGGGATGTTCGAATGGGGCGGCATCTCCGTCGATCCGAACCGCCAGGTGGCGATTGCTAACCCAATGGCGCTGCCGTTTGTCTCAAAACTGATCCCTCGCGGCCCAGGTAACCCGATGGAGCAGCCAAAAGACGCCAAGGGTTCCGGTACCGAAGCCGGTATTCAGCCACAGTACGGTGTCCCTTACGGCGTTACGCTTAATCCGTTCCTGTCACCGTTTGGTCTGCCCTGCAAACAGCCAGCCTGGGGCTATATCTCCGCGCTGGATCTGAAAACCAACGAAGTGGTGTGGAAAAAACGTATCGGTACGCCGCAGGATAGCCTGCCGTTCCCGATGCCGGTTAAGCTCCCGTTCACAATGGGTATGCCGATGCTGGGCGGTCCAATTTCGACGGCCGGCAATGTGCTGTTTATCGGCGCGACCGCGGATAACTACCTGCGCGCGTACAATATGAGCAACGGTGAAAAATTATGGCAGGCACGTCTGCCGGCAGGCGGCCAGGCGACGCCGATGACCTATGAAGTGAATGGCAAGCAGTACGTTGTCATCTCTGCGGGCGGTCACGGTTCGTTTGGCACGAAGATGGGCGACTATATCGTCGCTTATGCTTTACCGGACGACGCGAAGTAAAAAACAGAAGGCCCGGTTTCCGGGCCTTCTCTCTATGGTACGTCTCTCTCTTTTCTATCGAAGCAAGCCACACGCCTCGCCCTTAGACGGGAAGCGAATTCTACACCGTAAATCCCAGCATCATTCCCGTATCTTCATGCTCCAGCAGATGGCAGTGCGCCATATAGGCATGCTCTTTCGGCGCATCGTGATCAAATTTCACCAGCACTTCACTGACATCGCCTTCAACCCTGACGGTATCTTTCCAGCCGCTCCTGTGGGGTGCCGGCGCTTTGCCGTTTTCGGACAAAATACGGAACTGAGTGCCGTGAATATGGAACGGATGCAGCATCATGTCGCCTTTGCCAGAAATCACCCACCGCTCATACTGCCCTTTCGCCGCCGCAAACAGGGGAACATTCATATCAAAGGCTTTACCGTTGATCCGATTCGCATTATGGAAATCAAACGCCTTATTACCGTGCTTCATCTGCGCCGTGCCGCCATGATTCATGCTTCCCATGTCACCGTGGTTCATATTGTTCATATTCCCCATCTCTCCGTGATTCATCATCATGCCATGGTCCATGCCGGACATGGCCTGGTCGCCATATTTTTGCATCAGCGCCTGCATGCCCATCATATCGAGCATCGGATCCATCGAGAGCTGCAAAGTACGCTGAGTCAGGCCCTGAAGCGAGGGCAGCGCTGGCATAGCGGCCAGCACATCCGGCAGCTTACCGGAAGCCTGGATAGTCAGCGGCTGCACGCGTAACACTGGCTGCGGCCGATCAAACGGAGCGATCGCCATCCCCATCTGGTTGACCGGGAGCGTAATTAAATCGAAGGGCTTCCCGTCAGTGGTATCTACCAGCACTTCGAAACGCTCGCCCATCAGCACCGGCAGCGCGTTAACTTTCACCGGCTCAGCCAGGAGACCACCATCGCTTGCCACGACGTACATGGGCCGCTTATCGCTGGTGGCGAAATTCAAAGAACGCGCATTACAGCCGTTCAGCAGACGTAAACGTAGCCAGCCGCGAGGCGCAGCGTGCTCCGGGTACAGCGCGCCGTTAGTGAGCAGCGTATCGCCAAACCAGCCCACGGCTGCGCTCATAATATCGAGCTGATAATCAATCTCTCCCGCTGAGGTGAATTTTTTATCCTGCACAATCACCGGGACATCATCAATTCCCCACTGCTTTGGCAGGAGCAGCTTTTCGCTTTCTGCATCAGAAATCAGCACCAGCCCTGCCAGCCCCATCGCGACCTGTCTGCCGGTTTTACCATGCTGATGGGGATGGAACCAGCAGGTCGCCGCCCGCTGCGTTGGGGTAAAGGTCACCGTGCGGGAGCCTCCGGCGGCAATCACGCCCTGGGGACCGCCGTCCACGGCGCCGGGAACCTCCAGACCGTGCCAGTGCACGGTGGTCTCCTCCGCCAGACGGTTATGAATGTCGATGGTCGCCTCCTCACCCTGCTTAAGCTGTAGGGCCGGGCCCAGCAGATTGCCGTTATAGCCCCAGGTGGTCGCCAGATGAGGGCCGAACTGCGTTTTTCCAGCCTGAATGATTAACGAGATGCGATTACGCGCGTCGGCGGTAAGCAGTTCGGGTACAGGCAAAGATGGGCGGCTGGCGGCAAAAACCGAGCGGCTCCATAGCGGCAATGCGCTGGCCACGCTGACCGCAGCGGTTAGTTTAAGAAACTCACGACGTTGCATTTTCACATCCTTTTTATTCTGCTGGTGAATAATTGAGCTTAAACCCTCCCCCAACAGGAAGGTCAAGCAGAAGAGTAAGAATAAAGCTCGGCGCACTGTAATGAAGTGTGCTAACTTTGTTTGTCCGTGATTCAATGGTAGAAAAAATGAAGACGCTTTTCAGAACAATAGTGCTTGGCAGCCTGCTGACTCTCTCCGCCAATAGCTATGCATTAAGCGAGTCCGAAGCGGAAGATATGGCTGATTTAACGGCAGTATTCGTCTTCCTGAAGAACGACTGCGGTTATCAAAATCTGCCTAACACGCAGATTCGCCGTGCCCTGGTCTTTTTTGCTCAGCAGAATCAATGGGATTTAAGCAATTACGACAGCTTCAATATGAAAGCGCTCGGCGAAGATAGCTACCGGGACCTTAGCGGAATCCAGATTCCCACCACTAAAAAATGCAAAGCGCTGGCCCGCGATTCGCTTAGCCTGCTCGCTTACGTGAAATAACCCCCTTCATTTCATAATACGGTAGCCGTGCGAATACGGCTATGACGCCGCATAATAATAGCAATTCAATTAACAACAGCACTTAATTTATATCTCAATTCATAGAATTCAATGATAATTCATTAAGCATTCAACATATTAATATATACCCTAAATAATTAGAGTTACTTGAAGGCGGCAAGGGGTAAGCGAGCGTAGCCAACGCATAAGCAGCGTGAAATATGACGGGTATAACTAATATTAAAAGTACGCCATCAAAAATCATAAACTCTATTATTGCATTCTTCTTTTTCGCACACTATTATCGCCCGATAACACCTCTTTTTATCAATGGAATGAAACCTTGAACAGATCCTTATTTACAAGCATAGCCCCTCTGGCCCTCATTTTATTAGCGGGTTGTAATTCAATACAACCCAGGCAATCCGCCGGATTAGTGAAACCCTTATCTGAGTCGACATTAAGCCAACAGCAAACCGAACAGCAGAGAATCGCCGATGAGCAAGCGCGTTTAGACACTTGCCGTAAAGCGCTGGAGTCGCTGAAAGAAGTGAACCCCAAACAGGCGGACAAACTCGGCAATGAGTTCACTGCCCTGCTTAGCGCGGCATCACAATATAATTCTGTGCGCAGTAAAGTGGCAGAACCGACAAAACAGGGGATCGATTCGATGTACCAGTTCAAATCAATCAAGCTGTGCGCTGATATTGAAAAGGAGCTGATCGATAGCCTTGTTAAACGTGGTGAAAATGTTCAGCCATGAACGGGAAAATAGCCAAAAACTTCAATCCGGTATCGCTGGCAGCAGTTTTTGTGCTGGCGCTATCGCCGGATGCCTATGCGGAAAAAGACGCCCTTATCAGCGTCACGGCGAGCTCAAATAGCGATGCCTCAGGCCCGGCATTTTTAAATTATGCTAAAGAGCAGCAGGCGCAAAAAATCAGCGAGCCGGTAAAGCCCGTTGAGGAGAAAAGCAATAATACAAAAACAACGAATAAAAAAACCGTCCTGAATACCCATGAAGTTTCCCGTCAGGCTGCAATCATTGCTCAAAAAGATAAACTCATCCGCCAACTTCGGCAGCAGCTTGATGTGAAGCCGGCCACGGTGAACGCCGAAGCAGACAACCAAAAAGCGCTGAAAGATAAAATTCAGCTGCTTGAGAAAAAGTTAGCGACTGCCGTAGCCGAAAAACAACAATTAATAGATAACGCGCTATCCGCCGCGGCTGAAATAAAACAGATCGAGGGCCAGCGTAATGCCACAGAAAATAAAACGCTGCAGCAGGAAAAAAGAGTGGCATTAGTAGAATCCGCGAAACAAAAAGTTGAGCTTCAGCTGGCTGAGGCAACCGCCGAAAAGCAATCCCTGCAGCAGAAGCTCGCGGCGCTGGAAACAGAAAAGCAAGATACGCTCTCAAAGCTGGCGGCGGCCGCAGCGGAGAAACAAGCGCTCACCGGTAAGTTCACGACAGAGGCGAAAGAGAGGCAAGCTCTCGCAACAAGGCTCGCTGCTGCAGAGGCAGCTCAGCAGGAAATGCTAACAAAACTCGCCGCGGCTGACGCCGCACAGCGGGCGCTGCAAACGAAACTGGATGCGTCTCAAACCGAGCAGAAAGCAGCGATAGCGAAGCTCAACGCCAGTGAAGCGGAAAAAACAGATTTAACGACAAAGCTGGCGGCCGCGGCAGTAGAAAAACAGGCGCTCACGGCTAAACTGGACGCCGTTATCATCAGTACGCCGCAGACGTCCCTTCAGGCGGATGCTGGCCGTCAGCAGGCCGGTCAGGACAACGCCCTACAGCAGGCCAGCGCCGATGAAATTACCCGGCTAAAGGCCAGGCTTGCTGACGCCAAGGCGAAAAAGCCGCTGGCTATCGACTTTGCAAAAGAGCCTCTGCGACAGGCTTACGCTATCGGTGTATCGATGGGCGAGGAGGTGCTGCAGCTCTTATCTACCCGGGCATCTCAGGGCGTAAAAACCAGTAAAGATACCGTTTTACAGGGGATTATGGATTCTTTTTCAGGGGATATCGCCCTTGATGAGAAAGCGCGCAATAAAGCCTTATTCGATGTGTCTAAAAAAGTCTTTCAGAACCTAAAGAAGCTCGAACAGCAAACCCTTAGCGAAGGAAAGAAATATCAACAAAACTTCGCGAAGCAAAAAGGGGTGGTATTGAAAGACGGCATTTACAGTCGCATAGATTATGCCGGCAAGGGCAAGATTCTCGACAGCGATATCGTTACCGTCACTATCAAGGAAACGCTTACCGATGGAACCGTCATTAACGATATGGAAGCGGAGGGGAAAGTCTGGTCCCAGCCTCTGAAATCTTATCCTCCCATCTTCCTTGGGCCACTCAAGCGGCTGGGAAACCACGGAGCGATAACGGTCGTGATCCCCCCCAATCTCGCCTACGGCAGCGAAGGCAAGCCGCCTAAAATCCCACCGGGAGCGACCATGGTATATACCGTCAGAATCGTTGACGCCACTGCGGCAGAACCACAGGCTAAAAAACCCTGATCCTGGCGCCTCCCATCGGGGAGGCGCTTTCCCCTCTTTGTGAACGGGTAATGCCCCACGCTTCATTTGCTGAAATATCCACCGTGCATCATCTTCTATAGTTGGCTATGATGTTGCGCTCATTTTTGATGGGTGTAACAGGTGTTAACAAAGGAGGATCTGCCCGTGGCCGATAGCAATCTGTGGCATGAAACGCTGCACGACCATTTTGGTCAGTATTTCAGCGTTGATAACGTTCTGTATCATGAGAAAACCGATCATCAGGATTTAATTATTTTCGAAAACGCAGCCTTTGGCCGCGTGATGGCGCTGGACGGCGTGGTACAAACCACCGAACGTGATGAGTTTATCTACCATGAAATGATGACCCATGTTCCTCTGATGGCCCACGGCCAGGCGAAACATGTGTTAATTATCGGCGGCGGCGATGGCGCCATGCTGCGCGAAGTCTCCCGTCACCGCAGCGTCGAAACCATCACCATGGTAGAAATTGACGCTGGCGTGGTTTCATTCTGTCGCCAGTACCTCCCCAACCATAACGCGGGTGCGTACGACGACCCGCGCTTTACCCTGGTGATTGACGATGGCGTCAATTTTGTTAACCAGACGGCGCAAACGTTTGATGTCATTATCTCCGACTGCACCGATCCTATCGGTCCCGGCGAGAGCCTGTTTACTTCCGCCTTCTATGAAGGCTGCAAGCGCTGCCTCAACCCAGGCGGGATCTTCGTCGCTCAGAACGGAGTCAGCTTCCTGCAACAGGATGAGGCCGTCGATAGCCATCGCAAGCTCAGCCATTACTTTAGCGACGTAAGCTTCTATCAGGCGGCGATTCCCACCTACTACGGCGGCATCATGACCTTCGCATGGGCCACGGACAACGAAGCGCTGCGCCATCTTTCCAGTGAAATCATCCAGGCCCGTTTTCACAAGTCGAACCTGAAGTGCCGTTATTACAATCCGGCCATTCACGCGGCGGCATTTGCTTTACCGCAGTATTTACTGGATGCGCTATCCACCGTTAAGTAAGGAGGTGATCTAAATTGAAAAAATTGAAGCTGCACGGCTTTAACAATCTGACCAAAAGCCTGAGTTTTTGCATTTACGATATCTGCTACGCAAAAACGGCAGAGGAGCGCGATGGCTACATCGCCTATATTGACGAACTCTACAACGCCAACCGCCTGACGGAAATTTTGTCAGAGACCTGTTCGATTATCGGCGCCAATATTCTTAACATTGCCCGCCAGGATTATGAACCGCAGGGCGCCAGCGTGACGATCCTGGTCAGCGAAGAGCCTGTCGATCCGCAGCTTATCGATCAGACAGAACACCCGGGTCCGCTACCGGAAACCGTGGTGGCGCATCTCGATAAAAGCCATATCTGCGTTCACACCTATCCGGAAAGCCATCCTGAAGGCGGACTGTGCACCTTCCGCGCCGATATTGAAGTCTCAACCTGCGGGGTCATTTCACCGCTGAAGGCCCTGAACTATCTGATTCACCAGCTAGAATCCGATATCGTCACGATTGATTATCGCGTTCGCGGTTTTACCCGCGATGTGAACGGCATGAAGCACTTCATCGATCATGAAATTAACTCCATTCAGAACTTCATGTCCGAGGATATTAAGTCTTTGTATGACATGGTGGACGTGAACGTTTATCAGGAAAATATTTTCCATACCAAGATGTTGCTTAAGGAGTTCGACCTTAAGCACTATATGTTCCACACGAAGCCAGAAGATTTGAGCGAAGAGGAGCGTAAGGTGATTACCGACCTGCTCTGGAAAGAGATGCGCGAAATCTACTACGGACGCAATATCCCGAGCGTGTAACACCGTATCGGCTGGCGGTATCCTTAACGTTCAGGCTGTACCAGCGTAAGGGCAACGGACTGCGCTTTCAGCTCAGCCTGAACGGGAAGAGGCAACCCCCCATCGGTAATAATGTCAGTGAAGCGGCTCAGCGGAGCGACGTTGAACAGCGAGTGGGCGCCATATTTGCTGCTGTCGGCCAGTAAGATCTTACGCTGGGCGTTGGCAATGATCTCCTGCTTCAGCCCCGCCTTTTCTTCCGTCGGCGTCGTCACGCCCTTTTCCACGCTCCAGCTGTTACAGCTCATAAAAGCGATATCGGGATAGACGCTACGTAACATCTTACGACCAAACTCGCCGATACAGGACTGGCTGCTGTCATCAATGCGGCCACCGACGATGGTCACTTCTATCTGGCGGAACTCGGATAAAAACAGAGCGATATGCAGATCGACTGTGATCACCCTGAGCGGAAGATGGGTCAGGCATTTTGCCAGCTCCAGCATGGTGGTGCCGGCATCCAGTACCACCGCGTCGCCCGCCTGCACCATCGAGGCGGCAAAACGCGCAATCGCCCGCTTTTCCGCAGGCGATCGTAGCTGCTTTTCATTGGTGGTAGGCTGAGAAGGCTCAAAGCGCCGCAGGGCAACACCGCCGTGGCTGCGGCTGATCACGCCCTGCTCATCCAGTTTGATCAGATCGCGTCGTATCGTTGCAGGCGATGCTTCTACCGCATCCACCAGCTGTTCCACGGTCACCAGCGTATGATTTTTCAAATACGCCACAATCTTATCCAGACGGTGTTGTCCTTTCATAACAGGAAATTACGCCAGTTGCATTGCCAGTTTAATCGATACGGCCATGCTCTCAGATTTTGCTTTTCCCGTCCAGGCTATATCAAACGCGGTGCCGTGATCGGCAGAGGTGCGGATGAACGGCAGACCCGCGGTGATATTCACCCCATCGTAGAAGCCAAGCAGTTTGAGCGGAATATGTCCCTGATCGTGGTACATCGCCACCACCATGTCATATTGCCCCTCGTACGCCTGTAGAAACACGGTGTCCGGCGGGCAGGGCCCGTAAACATCGATTCCCTTCGCTTTCATGTTTTCAATGGCCGGCGACACAATGCGTATTTCTTCATCGCCAAACAGACCGTTTTCGCCCGCATGGGGATTGACCCCGGCAACGGCAATGCGCGGCTGGGTGAAGCCTACGCGTTTCAGGAAGCGATCCGCGATGCCGATGACCGTCTCCACGCGCTGGCCATTAAGCGTATCGAGGAACTTACGCAACGCAATGTGGGTCGAGACATGAATGACCTTCAGCTTGTCGGTGTAGAGCACCATGGCGTAATCGCGGCTTTCAGTCAGCGTCGCCAGCAGCTCGGTATGACCAGGATAATTGTGCCCGGCCAGATGAAGCGCTTCTTTATTCAGCGGTGCGGTCGCGATGGCGTGTACGTCGCCTTTCATCGCCAGCGCCGTCGCCCGCTTCACGCAGCGGTAGGCCAGATCGCCCGCCTGGGCCTGCACTTTACCCGGCTCCAGCGCGTCCGGCTGGGCCAGCGGCTCGTCGATGACATGAATCACGCCTGGAGCAAATCGCGCCTCCGCGACCTCGGCGATCGCGCGAAAGGTGACGCCTTCCGCCAGCCCTTTGTCCTGCAGACGTTTCAGGGTTTTCAGACACCCGACCACCACCAGCGGCGCGCCGTTGAGCTCGTCTTCACAAAGCGCTTTGACAATAATTTCCGGACCGATGCCCGCCGGGTCGCCCATCGTAATCGCAATTGTTTTAGTTACCACTGTACATCTCCTCAATAAAATAAAGCGCATCACAAAGGGTGCTGTCTGAACCGAATCCGCCGGCTTTAGTGATAACCGGCAGATCGTCGATTTCACTGTTAACGAACGTCCCGCAGGGAATACAGGGCGCCACCTCACTCTGAATGCGATAGCCTTCCGCCCCGAGCGCGGCGGCGACCGCGGTGGCGATATCTCCTCCGGTCAGGAACAGCCCGCCAATACGAGCCTGTTCGATAATGCGCAGCGTAATCATTCCGAGGCGTTCGCTAAGCATCTCACCGAGCTGCTGGCGGCTTACGCCAGCCTGAGCGCACAGGCCATCGATCATCTGCCGATCGTCCGCACTCCGGCTGGTACGTAAAATGGTGTGCTGCTGGCGACTGAGCAGCGCACAGGCCTGTTCAACCGCCGCGGCCATTTCCTGCTCGTACTGCGCCGAGGCCAGCCGCGAGGCGTCAATATCCACGACGCTGGCGCGCGCCTGGCAGAGCGCTTTTTCAACCTGCCGCCGCGTGGCCTCGCTCATCGATCCGGCCACCACCAGTACCGGTAGCTCCTGCTTTTCCTGCATGAAGGTGCTGACCGGTAGCGCGTTCGCCAGCCCGGCAGCGCCAACCAACAGCGGCATCTCCTTTTGTTCACAAATAGCCTGGGCAATCAGCAACAGATCGCGATCTTCCACGGCATCCACCACCACCATGCACTCCCCCTCGGCTGAAAAAGCCGTCAACAGGGCGCTCAATTGCCCCCGACGAACGTCTTCGAGCGACACTTCATGAACCGGGATATCGCTTTGCAGGGCGATCAACGTCGCAATTCGCGAGGAGATAATGGGCGTTTTCGGATCGCTGGCGAATTCGGTTTCCAGCAGTGGCGTACCGTTGACCAGGCATAATCCGTCGCGGGTGGTGCGCCCGGCTGCGGGGATAGCCGCCGCAATTACGGCCAGCTTCCGGTTTGCAGCACGCATTGCCGCCGTCACTTCAGCCCCCACGTTGCCGCGGAAAGTAGAGTCGATTTTCTTGTAAACCAGCGGACGCGCATCACCATCGCACCACGGCGCTAACGCCTGCGCTACCGCTTTCCCGGCCTCAGCTGCAGGCATCGCACGGCTTTCGGTGTTGATCACCAGCACATCAGCGCGACGCGAAGGTTTTTGATCCGGCGTTAGCATCACTTCCGTGCGCGCCCCCTTCTTTGCCAGCTGCACGCCGGTATCGTTAGAACCCGTAAAGTCGTCGGCGATAACGATCATTTTCATGCTTTTTTCTCCTCTGCAACCTGACGCGCTTGCTTCTTAGCCACCCATGAGGTGAGGACCGGCGTCAGAATCGCGGTGGTGATCACCGATGCGGCAATCAGCGGCGCGGCCGCGGCGGCAACCTCTGCCAGAGAGGGATCGGCCTGGGCAATCGCCAGCGGCGTCGCCACGGCGTTTCCGGCGGTACTGGACGCCGCCGCGCCGGCAATCCCGGTTCCGCCCACCAGACGGTCGGCACGAATGTTAAAGAAACCGCCGATAAAGGTCGTCAGCACGCCGAGCAGAATGCCCGCCAGACCGCCCTGTAGCAGCATTTCAAGGTTGATCCCTGCGCCCAGCGCAAAAGCGAAGAACGGAATCAACAGCGGGCCGCCTTTGGTCAGGAAGTCGCGCATGTTGGGATCGAGGTTACCCAGGATCATTCCCACCACCAGCGGCACCAGCACGGCGACCAGCGCCATAATGGGAATGTTGGCCATCCCCGCCGCACCCAGCGCGATCATCGTAAAGAATGGCCCGTCATTCAGTGACAGGATGGAGATCGCTCCCACATCACGCTCGTTACCAAACTCGCCAACCAGCGCGGCGTAAAGCCCGCCATTCGAGTTACTCATCGCAGCGATGATCGCCACGCCGCTTAAGCCGAAGATCCCTTCAGCACCAAAGAGCTGTTCCACGCCGAGGCCAATCGCAATGGCGATCAGGAGTTTGGTCAGCGTAATGGTACCGCCCTGCAACAGCGCCTGTGGCGCTGCCTTGACGCTAATTCCCGCCCCCATGCAGAGCAGGAAGGCGCCAATCAGCGGCGCTGCGCCGTTTTTAAACAGCGCGGTGGTGAACCCGCCGATCTCAAGCGCTTGCGGGGCAAAGGTATTGATAATGGCGCCGATCACCAGTGGCACAACCATCATGCCGCCAGGTACACGTTCTATAGCCTTTTTGATGTTCATGGTCTTCCCGCCTGTTGTTATGCTGTGATTAAATAAAATCATAAAGATTATATTCAATCAAATAAACTTCACAAACGCGCCAGATCACAGTTTTAAAATGATTAATAAAAATCAAACCAGGCCGTTAAGGCCAAAAAAAAGCCGGACATAACTGTCCGGCCGTGGAAATGATTAACGTTGCTCAGGATTGACCTACAAATTTTCGATAGGCGTTGACGACCTGAAGAAAGTCTTCCACGCCGCATAGCGAGAGGCTTTCTTCGTCATAGTAGCTCATCCCCTCTTCTATCTCATCGCCGGAAAAATCCAGTTGGTTAGCGCGGATCATCACTTCTTCGCCGTCCAGCCATAGCGTGTATTCATGGCCGACGCGTTGCCAGGAACGTTCACTGCCTTTAACGGTGCGCGCGGCCTGCTCGACTTCGTCCAGCAGGGCAAGGTTATCTTTAACCTCTTCGTTGAACCAGTGGCCGATCGCCTCATGATCCATCGACATTCGCACCTTTACCACTCCGGTAATATCGCGCAGAAATTCGTAATCCATAGTCTTTTCCTCTGCAAGGGCAGTGCGTCACCGCTGCACTGTACCCATACAGTCATTATCGCAGCAGTGGAAGAGAAAAAAAGCGTGGTGGACGGAGGGACGGGAAATAAAAATGCCCGGTGACGCAAAGTTCACCGGGCATTGGCGGGATTATGTACAGCGCTGAGTTAGCGCATTACACCGCGGTCTGGAAAATAACCCCGTCGGCCTTCTCGGTGTACTGACCCAGCTGGTCGAAGTTCAGATAACGATAGGTATCCGCTGCGGTTTTATCCACCTGAGCAACATAGGTCTGATACTCTTCCGGCGTCGGCAGTTTACCGATAAGCGCGGCCACGGCCGCCAGCTCCGCAGAGGCCAGGAAGACGTTAGCGCCGGTACCTAAACGGTTCGGGAAGTTACGGGTTGAGGTAGAGACCACCGTCGCACCGTCGGCAACGCGCGCCTGGTTACCCATGCACAGGGAACAGCCAGGGATTTCAATACGCGCACCGCTCTTACCAAACACGCTGTAGTAGCCCTCTTCAGTCAGCTGCGCGGCGTCCATACGGGTTGGCGGCGCCACCCACAGACGAGTCGGCAGCTGGCCTTTGTGGTTGTCCAGCAGCTTACCGGCCGCGCGGAAGTGGCCGATGTTGGTCATGCAGGAACCGATAAACACTTCATCGATCTTCTCGCCCTGCACGTCGGACAGCAAACGCGCATCGTCCGGATCGTTCGGCGCGCAGAGGATGGGCTCTTTGATATCGGCCAGATCGATATCGATCACCGCCGCATATTCCGCATCCGCGTCGCCTTCCAGCAGCTGCGGATCCGCCAGCCATTTTTCCATGCCCTGAACGCGACGCTCCAGCGTACGGCGATCGCCGTAACCTTCGGCGATCATCCACTTCAGCAGGACGATGTTGGAGGTCAGATACTCAACGATCGGCTCTTTGTTCAGCTTAATGGTACAGCCCGCGGCGGAACGCTCGGCGGAGGCATCGGTCAGCTCAAACGCCTGCTCAACTTTCAGATCCGGCAGACCTTCAATTTCCAGAATGCGGCCGGAGAAGATGTTTTTCTTACCTTTCTTCTCCACGGTCAGCAGACCCTGTTTGATCGCATACAGCGGGATGGCGTGTACCAGATCGCGCAGGGTGATGCCCGGCTGCATTTTGCCTTTAAAACGTACCAGTACCGATTCCGGCATATCCAGCGGCATGACGCCAGTTGCGGCGGCAAACGCCACCAGGCCTGAGCCTGCCGGGAAGGAGATACCGATCGGGAAACGGGTATGAGAATCACCACCGGTACCCACGGTATCAGGCAGCAGCATACGGTTCAGCCAGGAGTGGATAACGCCATCGCCCGGACGCAGCGATACGCCGCCGCGGTTCATGATGAAGTCCGGCAGCGTGTGGTGCGTGGTGACGTCCACCGGCTTCGGATAGGCGGCGGTATGGCAGAAGGACTGCATCACGAGGTCGGAAGAGAAGCCCAGGCACGCCAGGTCTTTCAGCTCATCACGGGTCATCGGGCCGGTGGTGTCCTGAGAGCCTACGGAGGTCATCTTCGGTTCGCAGTAAGCGCCCGGACGAACCCCGGCCACGCCGCAGGCGCGACCCACCATTTTCTGCGCCAGAGAGTATCCGCGGCTGCTTTCCGCCACGTCTTTCGCCTGACGGAACACATCGCTGTGCGGCAGGCCCAGCGCTTCACGCGCTTTGGTGGTCAGGCCACGACCGATGATTAGCGGGATACGGCCGCCGGCGCGCACTTCGTCGATCAGCACGTCGGTTTTCAGCTCGAAGGTCGCCAGCAGTTCGCCGGTTTCGTGGTTACGTACTTCACCTTTGAACGGATAAACGTCGATCACGTCGCCCATGTTCAGGTTGTTTACGTCCACTTCAATCGGCAGCGCGCCGGCATCTTCCATGGTATTAAAGAAGATAGGCGCAATTTTGCCGCCGAGAACCAGACCGCCGCCGCGCTTGTTCGGCACGTGCGGAATATCGTCGCCCATAAACCACAGCACCGAGTTGGTGGCGGATTTACGCGATGAGCCGGTACCCACGACATCGCCGACGTACGCCAGCGGGAAACCTTTTTGCTGCAGTGCTTCAATTTGTTTAATCGGGCCAACGGCGCCGGGCTGATCCGGGTCGATGCCTTCGCGGGCGTTTTTCAGCATTGCCAGCGCGTGCAGCGGAATGTCCGGGCGGGACCAGGCGTCAGGGGCCGGAGACAGGTCATCGGTGTTGGTTTCGCCGGTGACTTTAAAAACGGTCACGGTGATTTTGTCAGCCAGCTGAGGACGGCTCAGGAACCACTCAGCGTCGGCCCAGGATTGCATAACCTGTTTGGCGTAGGCATTGCCCGCCTTGGCTTTCTCTTCTACATCGTAGAAGTTGTCGAACATCAGCAGGGTGTGGGACAGCGCTTTCGCGGCGATCGGCGCCAGTTTTGCGTCGTCCAGCGCGTCAATCAGGGGATGGATGTTGTAACCGCCCTGCATGGTGCCCAGCAGTTCGACAGCTTTTTCACGGGTAACCAGTGGAGAAGTCGCTTCGCCTTTGGCGATCGCGGCAAGGAATCCGGCTTTAACATAGGCGGCTTCGTCGACGCCCGGCGGTACGCGGTTAATTAACAGGTCTAACAAGAATTCTTCTTCACCCGCTGGCGGGTTTTTCAGCAGTTCTACCAGCGCGGCCATTTGGGTTGCATCTAAGGGTTTCGGTACAATCCCCTCGGCGGCACGCTCAGCTACGTGCTTACGGTATTCTTCTAGCACGACGGTTCTCCTCGCTCTCATTGTAAAATGCGGTAGGCGATTCTCTTCACGCTCCTGTGAGACAGCAGTTTGTAGGGTAAATGCCCGATACCGCGTCGGCAGCATAGCAGGATTTTGGCGGGGTGTTAATCTGTTTACAAAAAAGCAACATTAAAAATTAGCTGAATCGTTAAGGGCAGAATAATGCAGGTTTTCTGTCAATTTAGCGGTATATAAAATTAATTCTGTTACACATAATTGAGCAAAATCCCAACTAAAATCAAAAACGCAAATACGCGCTCTCTATACTCAGGCAATCCCCCGCTTTTCGACAATACTCTGTCAAAACGGGCCAATTATTGTGCCGGGAGTTCTCATGACACTGCCTTTCAAACCCCATCTGCTCGCGCTGCTCTGTAGCGCCGGGCTATTAGCCGCCGCGGGTACGCTCTACGTCAAAAGCCGGGAGCCGCAAACGGTTCCCGAGCCCCCCGCCGTTGCGCAAACGGCGCAGGCAACCGCCGCCGCCCAGCCGGTGACCACGACCTATACACCCGCGCAGATAGACCAGTGGGTCGCGCCAATCGCGCTCTATCCGGACAATCTGCTGTCGCAGGTGCTGATGGCTTCGACCTACCCGAGTAACGTTGTCCAGGCGGTAGAGTGGTCGCAGGATAACCCCACAATGAAGGGCGACGCGGCGGTGCAAGCGGTGGCAAATCAGCCCTGGGATCCCAGCGTAAAATCGCTGGTCGCCTTCCCTTCCCTGCTCGCGTTAATGGGAGAAAATGCGCCGTGGGTGGAAAACCTGGGTAACGTATTTCTCGCCCAGCCGCAGGACGTCATGGATTCGGTGCAGCGCTTACGCGCCATCGCCCAGCAGACCGGAACGTTAAAATCCACGCCGCAGCAGAAAGTCATCACCGCCACCCGCTCCGCGGCACCGGCACCGGCTCCGGCAACGTCCACGGCCACCGCTTCCCGCAGCAGCAGCGCCGTGACATCCTCCGCCCCGGCGCAGGTGATTAAAATCGAATCAACCAATCCAAATGTGGTGTACGTGCCGGCCTATAACCCTTCAGTTGTTTACGGCGCCTGGCCTGACACCGCCTATCCGCCGGTCTACCTGCCGCCGCCTCCGGGGGAGCAGTTTACCGACAGCTTCGTCAAGGGGTTTGGCTATAGCCTCGGCGTCGCCACAACCTACGCTCTGTTCAGCAGCATCGACTGGGATGATGACGATCATCACCACCATGACGATGACGATCACCATCACGATGATGATCATCACGGCGGCTACGCGCACAACGGCGATAACATCAACATCAACGTCAATAATTTCAACCATATTACCGGGCAGAACCTGCCGGGAAACCACGCCAGCTGGCAGCATAATCCGGCCTACCGCGGCAATATTCCCTATCCGAACAATACGATTGCGCAGCATTACCATCAGACCAATGTTCCCGGCGGGCTTAGCGCGACCCAACATCAGCCCGCCGATCGCAACGCGCAGCGTCAGGCGGCCATGACGCAGCTACAGCAGCGTACCGGGCCTGCGGATAACGCGCTTAATCACGCGCCTTCCCGCGATGCCCAGCGCCAGGCCGCGTCGCAGCAGCTCCATCAGGTGACCCAGCGCAATAACTATCGCGGCTATGACGCCACGCCGGCGGTAAAAAATAGCGCCGTACAACAGCAGCATCGGGAAGCGGTCAAAACGCAAATTCAGCATCCGACGGCGCAGCAGCAACAGCGCCGTGAACAGTTCCGGGCCGCAACGCCCGAACAACGTCAGCAGAAGCTGAATAATCTGCACGCCAATGCCCTGAGCGGTAACGATATCCGCTCTCCCTCCTGGCAGTCTCAGCAGGAGCGCGGCCTGCAGAGCCGCCATATCTCGGGTTTAAGCAGCGAGCAGCGCAGCGCGGCCAGAGAACATCTTTCCGAACACCGTGAACTGCGCCGCCGCTGAGGATAATCAGATGAAAAAATTTTTAAAAATGACGCTGCTGGCGCTGGCCATGACGCCCGCCATGGCGCTGGCTCAGCAGCAGTTTTCCTCTCCGGAACAGGCCGCAAGCGCGCTGGCTGAGGCAATCGGCAGGCATGATGAATCTGCCCTCAACGGGCTGCTCGGCGATAGCTGGCAGCAATTTTTACCGCCGGAGGGCATCGACCCAGATGCCGTCGCTCGCTTTCAGCGCGACTGGAAAGTCAGCCATCGTATCGTTCAGCAGCAGAATAGCGCCTGGCTGGAGGTGGGACAGGAAGCATGGCGGCTACCGATCCCCATCATTAAGGATAAGAGCGGCTGGCGTTTTGATATGGCCGCTGCTGAAGATGAGATCCTGACTCGCGCGATTGGCCGCAATGAGCTGTCAGCCATTCAGGCGATGCACGCTTACGTTGATGCCCAGCAGGATTTTTATCGGCTAAACCACACCTGGGCGCAGAGGATTATCAGCAGCGATGGTAAGAAAGACGGCCTCTACTGGCCTGCCGCTCCCGGCGAAGCGCCCAGCCCGCTAGGGCCCGCGTTTAGCCCCGTCGAACCCGGCGAAGGCTATCACGGCTACCGTTTTCGCATCATTCAAGATGGCGAGGGTCAGGGCTTCGCCCTGCTGGCGTGGCCTGTGGAATGGGGAAAAACCGGCATCATGAGCTTTATGGTCAACCAGAATGATGAGGTTTATCAGGCTAATTTAGGGGATGAGACGCAGAGCAAAGCGCGCGCCATTTCGCAGTTTTCGCCGGATTCAGCCTGGCAGGCCATCAATCAATAGAAAAAAAGCCCGGCGTGCGATAACGCTGCCGGGCCATATCTGTGTGCTGATTTAGCCCTGATGGGGCATCAGAGACGGGTCACCCGCAAAAGCCGGTTTAGTGCTGGTCAACGCCGCTTCATCAGAGCTGATGCTGCCGGAATTCGCCGCCCATACCCCTTCGCTGGTCTTTGTTATCTGCTGATGCTGCATATTCAAATCCTGGCCCATCGCCGCAATATGGGTGCTTTCGGTCCCGCCGCTGTTATCAGCCCAGGGAATAGCGGCATCGGCCGCGCAGGCCATACCCGAGACCAGTGTTGCTGCCAGCAGCGTCGTCGTTAAAACTTTTTTCATCACACACCTCACATATAGTTAACTACCTATAAGTTTACTGAGTAACTATTTTTCAAGTATTAATAAGATATGCAATTTTATTAACGGCGACACAGTTCTAAACATCACCGATAAAAAAAGCGGCTCACTGAGCCGCTTTTTGGATTTTGCCTGAAAGAAAAATTTACTTTTTCTTCGCTTTCGCGTTTGGCAGGTCGGTGATGCTGCCTTCGAAGACTTCTGCTGCCAGGCCAACGGACTCGTGCAGAGTCGGGTGAGCGTGGATGGTCAGCGCGATGTCTTCAGCGTCACAGCCCATTTCGATCGCCAGACCGATTTCACCCAGCAGCTCGCCGCCGTTGGTGCCGACAATCGCCCCGCCGATAACGCGGTGAGATTCTTTGTCGAAAATCAGTTTGGTCATACCGTCAGCGCAGTCGGAAGCGATGGCGCGGCCAGAAGCAGCCCACGGGAAGGTGGCGGTTTCGTAGCTGATGCCTTTCTCTTTCGCTTCTTTCTCAGTCAGACCAACCCACGCAACTTCCGGCTCGGTATAGGCGATGGACGGGATAACTTTCGGGTCGAAGTAGTGCTTCATGCCGGCAATAACTTCGGCAGCAACGTGGCCTTCGTGAACGCCTTTGTGCGCCAGCATCGGCTGACCGACGATATCGCCGATAGCGAAGATGTGCGGCACGTTGGTACGCAGCTGTTTATCAACGCGGATAAAGCCACGCTCGTCAACTTCAACGCCTGCTTTACCGGCATCGAGGTTTTTACCGTTCGGTACGCGGCCGATAGCTACCAGCACGGCGTCGTAGCGCTGCGCTTCAGCCGGGGCTTTTTTGCCTTCCATGGAAACGTAGATACCGTCTTCTTTCGCTTCAACGGCGGTCACTTTGGTTTCCAGCATCAGGTTGAATTTCTTACTGATGCGCTTGGTGAAGACTTTCACCACGTCTTTATCGGCAGCCGGGATAACCTGGTCGAACATTTCAACCACGTCAATCTCTGAACCCAGCGCATGGTATACGGTACCCATTTCCAGACCGATGATACCGCCGCCCATAACCAGCAGGCGTTTTGGTACGGTTTTCAGCTCCAGCGCATCGGTGGAGTCCCATACGCGCGGATCTTCATGCGGAATGAACGGCAGTTCGATCGGACGGGAGCCCGCCGCGATGATAGCGTTGTCGAAGTTGATGACGGTTTTACCGTTTTCGCCTTCCACTTCCAGGGTGTTAGCGCCGGTAAATTTACCCAGACCGTTAACCACCTTCACTTTACGCCCTTTGGCCATGCCAGCCAGACCGCCGGTCAGCTGAGTGATGACTTTTTCTTTCCAGGTGCGAATCTTGTCAATGTCAGTTTTCGGTTCACCGAAAACGATGCCGTGTTCGGCCAGCGCTTTCGCTTCTTCGATAACTTTAGCAACGTGCAGCAGTGCTTTAGAAGGGATACAGCCGACGTTCAGGCAAACACCGCCGAGGGTGCTGTAACGTTCTACGATGACGGTTTCCAGACCTAAATCAGCGCAACGGAAGGCAGCAGAATAACCTGCGGGGCCTGCCCCAAGTACCACGACCTGAGTTTTGATTTCAGTACTCATCATGACCTCTGTTATTTGTATCCGGCGGGTCTGACGCTATTGTTTTTACGCCCATGTCCACCGGGACGTTCTATCCGCAAGCATTTTACAAAATTGTTAACAATTTTGAAACAACAAACGGCAAACGATTTTGTCCTTTATTGCTGGTAACTTCAAAACGCAGAAGAGATTACCAGAAAAAAGCCGGCCGTCAGGCCGGCTTTTTGCTTACATCACCAGGCGGCGAATGTCGCTCAGCATATTGTTGATGATGGTGATAAAGCGCGCACCATCAGCACCGTCGATCACGCGGTGGTCGAAGGACAGAGAGATCGGCATCATCAGACGCGGCACGAACTCTTTGCCATTCCATACCGGCTCCATCGCGGACTTGGACACGCCGAGGATAGCCACTTCCGGCGCGTTCACAATCGGTGCGAAGTGGGTGGTACCCAGGCCGCCGATGCTGGAGATAGTGAAGCAACCACCCTGCATTTCGCCAGCGGTCAGCTTACCATCACGCGCTTTCTTGGAAATCACGGTCAGTTCACGAGACAGCTCGGTAATGCTCTTCTTGTTCACGTCTTTGAAGACCGGAACAACCAGACCATTCGGGGTATCAACCGCCACACCGATATTGATGTATTTCTTCAGCGTCAGACGCTGTGCATCTTCAGACAGGGAGCTGTTGAAGCGCGGCATCTGCTCAAGCGCCGCGGCAACGGCTTTCATGATGAAGACCACCGGAGTGAATTTCACGTCCAGCTTACGCTTCTCAGCTTCGGCGTTCTGCTGTTTACGGAACGCTTCCAGATCGGTGATATCGGTTTTGTCGAAGTGCGTAACGTGCGGGATCATCACCCAGTTACGGCTCAGGTTAGCACCAGAGATCTTCTGGATACGGCCCAGTTCAACTTCTTCCACTTCACCAAACTTGCTGAAGTCCACTTTCGGCCACGGCAGCATGCCCGGGATACCGCCACCGGTAGCAGCAGGCGCGGCTTCAGCGCGTTTAACCGCTTCTTTCACGTAGGCCTGAACGTCTTCGCGCAGGATACGGCCTTTACGACCAGTTCCTTTCACTTTCGCCAGGTTTACACCGAACTCGCGCGCCAGGCGACGAATCAGCGGGGTGGCGTGAACGTAAGCGTCGTTTTCAGCGAACTCAGATTTGCCTTCTGCTTTTGCAGCAGGTGCAGCTGGTTTAGCAGCCTGAGCCGGTGCAGCAGCTGGTGCTGGAGCAGCCGCGGCAGCCGGAGCTGCGGCAGGCGCAGCGCCTTCCACTTCGAAGACCATAATCAGGGAGCCGGTGGAAACTTTGTCGCCGGTGCTGATTTTGATCTCTTTCACGGTACCCGCGAACGGCGCAGGCACTTCCATGGAAGCTTTGTCGCCTTCAACGGTGATCAGTGACTGTTCAGCGGCAATTTTATCGCCCACTTTCACCATCACTTCAGTCACTTCAACTTCATCGCCGCCGATATCCGGCACGTGAACTTCTTTAGAACCTGAAGCTGCCGGTGCAGCAGCAGCCGGAGCGGCTTCCGCTTTCGCCGGCGCCGCGGCAGGCGCTGCGCCCGCCACTTCGAAGATCATGATCAGGGAACCCGTGGACACTTTGTCGCCGGTGTTAATCTTGATCTCTTTCACGGTACCGGCGAACGGCGCCGGCACTTCCATAGAGGCTTTATCGCCTTCTACGGTGATCAGGGATTGTTCAGCGGCGATGGTGTCACCCACTTTTACCATGATTTCCGTGACTTCAACTTCATCACCGCCGATATCCGGTACATGAACTTCTTTCGCGCTGGCGGCTGCCGGTGCTGCGGCGGCCGGAGCCGCTTCTTTCTTCTCTTCCTGCGCAGGTGCAGCTGCTGCTGCACCATCGGCGGAATCGAAAATCATGATCAGTTTACCGGTCTCGGTTTTGTCGCCGACGGAGACTTTGATCTCTTTAACGACGCCAGCCTGCGGAGACGGGACTTCCATAGAGGCTTTGTCGCCTTCTACGGTGATCAGCGACTGTTCAGCTTCAACTTTGTCGCCCACTTTGACCAGAATCTCGGTGATTTCAACTTCATCAGCCCCGATGTCCGGTACTTTGATTTCGATAGCCATTATTCTTTTACCTCTTACGCCAGACGCGGGTTAACTTTATCTGCATCGATGTTGAATTTAGTGATGGCTTCCGCAACCACTTTCTTATCGATTTCGCCACGTTTAGCCAGTTCGCCCAGCGCTGCTACCACCACGTAGGAAGCGTCAACTTCGAAGTGGTGACGCAGGTTTTCACGGCTGTCAGAGCGACCGAAGCCGTCGGTACCCAGTACGCGGTAATCATCGGCCGGTACGTAAGTACGAACCTGCTCAGCGAACAGTTTCATATAGTCAGTAGATGCGACTGCCGGAGCGTCGTTCATCACCTGAGCGATGTACGGAACGCGCGGCGTTTCCAGCGGATGCAGCATGTTCCAGCGTTCACAATCCTGGCCATCGCGCGCCAGTTCGGTGAAGGAGGTGACGCTATAAACGTCAGAGCCTACGCCGTAGTCTTTGGCCAGGATCTGCGCTGCTTCACGGACGTGACGCAGGATAGAACCGGAGCCCAGCAGCTGAACTTTACCTTTGCTACCTTCAACGGTTTCGAGTTTGTAGATACCTTTACGGATACCTTCCTCGGCGCCTGCTGGCATTGCCGGCATGTGGTAGTTTTCGTTCAGCGTGGTGATGTAGTAGTAAACGTTCTCTTGTTTCTCACCGTACATACGCTCCAGACCATCGTGCATGATGACCGCAACTTCGTACGCGTAAGACGGATCGTAAGAGATACAGTTCGGGATAGTCAGAGACTGAATGTGGCTGTGGCCATCTTCGTGCTGCAGACCTTCGCCGTTCAGCGTGGTACGACCGGAAGTCCCGCCGATCAGGAAGCCGCGAGCCTGCTGGTCGCCGGCCTGCCAGCAAAGGTCACCGATACGCTGGAACCCGAACATGGAGTAGTAGATGTAGAACGGGATCATCGGCAGGTTGTTGGTGCTGTAGGAGGTCGCAGCAGCCAGCCAGGATGCACCGGCACCCAGTTCGTTGATACCTTCCTGCAGAATCTGGCCTTTCTCGTCTTCTTTGTAGTAAGCAACCTGCTCACGGTCCTGCGGAGTGTACTGCTGACCGTTCGGGCTGTAGATACCAATCTGACGGAACAGGCCTTCCATACCAAAGGTACGCGCTTCATCGGCGATGATCGGCACGAGGCGGTCTTTGATGGATTTGTTCTTCAGCATCACGTTCAGGGCACGAACGAACGCGATAGTGGTAGAGATCTCTTTATTCTGCTCTTCCAGCAGCGGACCGAAATCTTCCAGGGTCGGCAGCTCCAGCTTCTCATCGAAGTTTGGCTGACGGCTCGGCAGATAGCCGTGCAGTTTCTGACGCTGGGCGTGCAGATAGGTGTGCTCTTCAGAACCTTCCGGGAAGGTCACGTACGGCAGTTTTTCGATATCAGCATCGGCAACCGGCACGTTGAAACGATCGCGGACGTAGCGAACGCCGTCCATGTTCATTTTCTTAACCTGGTGAGCGATGTTTTTACCTTCAGCGGTGTCACCCATGCCGTAACCTTTAATGGTATGGGCGAGGATTACGGTGGCTTTGCCTTTGGTTTCCTGTGCTTTTTTCAGCGCAGCGTAGACTTTCTTCGGATCGTGACCGCCGCGGTTCAGGGCCCAGATCTGCTCGTCAGTCCAGTCGGCAACCAGCGCTGCGGTTTCCGGATATTTACCGAAGAAGTGCTCACGCACGTAAGCGCCATCTTTGGATTTGAAGGTCTGGTAGTCACCGTCAACGGTCTCTTCCATCAGCTGGATCAGTTTACCGCTGGTATCTTTACGCAGCAGCTCATCCCAGCGTCCGCCCCAGATAACCTTGATAACGTTCCAGCCAGCACCGCCAAAGATGCCTTCCAGTTCGTTAATGATCTTGCCATTACCGGTAACCGGGCCGTCAAGGCGCTGCAGGTTACAGTTGATAACGAAGACCAGGTTGTCCAGCTTCTCACGGGTCGCGATGGTGATCGCGCCTTTGGATTCCGGCTCGTCCATCTCGCCGTCGCCGAGGAAAGCGTAAACGGTTTGTTTGGAAGTGTCTTTCAGGCCGCGGTGTTCCAGATACTTCAGGAACTTAGCCTGATAAATCGCACCGATTGGACCCAGCCCCATAGAGACAGTCGGGAACTGCCAGAATTCCGGCATCAGTTTCGGGTGCGGATAAGAGGACAGACCTTTACCGTGAACTTCCTGACGGAAGTTGTTCATCTGCTCTTCAGTCAGACGACCTTCCAGGAAAGCACGCGCGTAGACGCCCGGAGAGATGTGGCCCTGGAAGTAAACCAGGTCGCCGCCGTCCTGCTCGTTGCGTGCGCGGAAGAAGTGGTTAAAGCACACTTCATAGAAGGTTGCGGAAGACTGGAAGGAAGCCATGTGGCCGCCCAGTTCGAGATCTTTTTTCGATGCGCGCAGAACGGTCATAATCGCGTTCCAGCGGATCGCAGAACGGATACGACGTTCCAGATCCAGATTACCCGGGTATTCCGGCTCATCTTCAACGGCAATAGTGTTCACGTAACCGCCGGTCGATGCGCCAGCAGCCACTTTCACCCCGCCTTTGCGGGCTTCAGAAAGGAGTTGGTCAATAAGATACTGAGCGCGCTCAACACCTTCTTCACGGATGACCGATTCGATCGCCTGTAGCCAGTCGCGAGTTTCGATCGGATCCACGTCATTTGGTAAACGTTCTGACATGGGGGGTATTCCTTATCTATCTAATCGTTGATTAATCTGGAACCTGTCCCATTGAATTCTCGTCAGAGAATGCAATAAGACAGGTTCTGCGTTTAGTTGCCGCGCTCTAAAAATGGCGCTTAAGAACCGGAGTTCTCATCTTTTCGTTGCTGTAAACGACGCAGTGAGCGTTCACGACGGCTCTGCTCACGGCTACGATCCAGCAAAATTTCCTCAATGAACGCCAGGTGACGATGCGACGCTTCACGCGCCTGCTCCGGTTCCCCGGCGATTATCGCCTCAAAAATGCGAGTACGATGATTGCTGACCTGCGGGAGCATCTCCCGACGGGCGTACAACAATTCAAAATTCTGGCGAACGTTCTGGGCCAGCATCGGCTCCATACAGCGTAGTAGATGGAGCAGCACCACATTGTGCGCCGCTTCGGTGACGGCGATTTGATACTGGACGACGGCATCGGATTCGGCGTCGAGATCGCCGGACTGCTGAGCCCGCTCAATGGCCTGATGCAGCTCGCGAATGCGTTCGCGGTCTTCATCATTGCTGCGCAGCGCCGCGTAATAAGCCGCGATGCCTTCAAGCGCGTGACGGGTTTCCAGCAGATCAAATTGGGATTCAGGGTGGTCGGACAGTAGCTCTACCAGCGGGTCGCTGAAGCTCTGCCACAGGCGGCTTTGTACAAACGTTCCGCCCCCCTGGCGACGAAGCAACAAGCCCTTAGCTTCGAGGCGTTGAATAGCCTCACGGAGCGAGGGACGGGAAACGTCGAACTGTTTTGCCAGTTCACGTTCTGGCGGAAGTTTTTCACCGGGGCGCAACGTCCCCTCAAGGATTAAAAACTCCAGCTGCTGCTCTATCACATCGGATAGTTTTGGTTGGCGGATCTTGCTGTAGGCCATATTCCCTGTCTCTGCCATTAGCCCGGAGTCAATTGGTCTTACCAATTCATAGTTCGTATCGCTAAAGTAACAAAGTATTCACCTTCTGTCCATACAGGTTTTGATTGAAATCATTAAACCCGGCACGTTTTAACAACCTTACAGAAATAACATTTCAAAAATGTAACCTTGCACAAATGTTGTGTTTACTCACAAAGAGGTAGCGTTAACGTAATAGAAACGAAAAATTACGCTATCTGAACCGATTCAACGCCTTATGAAGTGAATATAAATTCAATAAATTTGCATGAATGACAAATAGTGGGTAGGCACTGGCGCATGGGGTGGGATTTACAAATGGCGTCTTTTTGCTCGCTTCGTCATCATCCCTTCATAAAGCAGGTGCATTCAGCGGCGCTTATCACTATTCTCCATGATACGAAAGGCCTTTTCATGAATTCCCTCTCCGCCTTGCGTAAAGAAATAAGTACATCAATGGAATTTGATAATTACACAAACACAACAATATGTGCGCTACATCACTCGGGGCAAAACGGGCCGCAGGCTCAGTGAAAATTCGCTGACTATGCTATCAGGCAGGGATGGACAGCGAAGAAGTCACCTGATGGATGACGCGGACAAACATAATAACCATAACCACACACGAGGTTTCATGATGGAAGGTCAACAGCATGGCGATCGGCTAAAGCGCGGCCTTAAAAACCGCCATATTCAGCTTATTGCGCTGGGAGGCGCTATCGGTACCGGTTTGTTTCTGGGTAGCGCATCCGTCATCCAAAACGCGGGTCCCGGTATTATTCTGGGCTACGCAATTGCCGGTTTTATTGCTTTCCTGATTATGCGTCAGCTGGGCGAGATGGTCGTCGAAGAGCCGGTAGCCGGCTCATTTAGTCATTTTGCCTACAAATACTGGGGCGGCTTTGCAGGCTTCGCTTCCGGCTGGAACTACTGGGTGCTTTACGTGCTGGTCGCGATGGCCGAGCTGACCGCGGTCGGGAAATACGTCCAGTTCTGGTGGCCGGAAATTCCTACCTGGGTTTCTGCGGCCGTTTTCTTTATCGCTATCAACGCCATCAACCTGACGAACGTCAAGGTGTTCGGCGAGATGGAGTTCTGGTTCGCGATCATCAAAGTCGTCGCCGTCGTGGCGATGATCCTGTTCGGCGGCTGGCTGCTGTTCAGCGGCAACGGCGGCCCGCAGGCCACCGTACGCAACCTGTGGGAGCAGGGCGGTTTCCTGCCGCACGGCTTCACCGGGCTGGTAATGATGATGGCGATTATTATGTTCTCTTTCGGCGGGCTGGAGCTGGTCGGTATTACCGCAGCCGAAGCGGATAACCCGGAGCAGAGCATTCCGAAGGCCACCAACCAGGTCATCTACCGCATCCTGATTTTCTATGTGGGCTCGCTGGCCGTTCTGCTTTCGCTGCTGCCGTGGAGCCGCGTAACCGCCGATACCAGCCCGTTCGTCCTGATTTTCCACGAACTGGGCGATACCTTCGTCGCGAATGCGCTGAATATTGTGGTATTAACCGCGGCGCTCTCCGTTTACAACAGCTGCGTATACTGCAACAGTCGGATGCTGTTCGGTCTGGCCCAGCAGGGTAACGCGCCAAAAGCGCTGATGAGCGTCGATAAACGCGGCGTGCCGGTTAACACCATCCTCGTCTCCGCGGTGGTCACCGCGCTGTGCGTACTGATTAACTACTTCGCGCCGGAATCCGCGTTTGGTCTGCTGATGGCGCTGGTGGTTTCAGCCCTGGTGATCAACTGGGCGATGATTAGCCTGGCGCACATGAAATTCCGTCGCGCTAAGCAGCAGCAGGGCGTGGTCACCCGCTTCCCGGCGCTGCTTTATCCGCTGGGCAACTGGATCTGCCTGCTGTTTATGGCGGGAGTGCTGGTGATCATGCTGATGACCCCTGGCATGGCGATTTCCGTCTACCTTATCCCGGTATGGATTGCCGTTCTCGGCGTCGGCTACCTGTTTAAACAGAAAACCGCCAGCGCCATTAAAGCATAATCCTGCATCTCCACAACCTGTGTCCGCCCGCCGCTGGCGGACACAGCGCATTGTTATCTGCTTCACACTTTCCCCCTGATAACCGATTTATCCATATCGTTAACCCTATCCTGCAACGCATTAGTCCATTACCCGGCTAATAATTCTCTCCATACCGCCACGGGGAGATCGCTGCGATGAATGGCAATAAGCTTTCAGTTAAAGAAAAAATAGGCTACGGGATGGGTGATGCCGGATGCAATATCATATTCGGCGCCATCATGTTGTTTGTTAACTATTTTTATACGGATATTTTTGGTCTCGCGCCGGCGCTGGTAGGCGTTTTGCTGCTTTCCGTACGCGTTATTGATGCCGTCACCGATCCGATTATGGGGGCGATGGCCGACCGTACCCGCAGTAAATACGGGCGCTTTCGCCCATGGCTGCTGTGGATTGCCTTCCCGTACGCGCTGTTCAGCGTGCTGATGTTTACCACCCCGGAGTGGTCGTACAATAGCAAGGTTATCTATGCTTTCGTCACCTACTTCCTGCTCTCGCTGACCTACACCGCGATCAACATCCCCTACTGCTCCTTGGGTAGCGTGATTACGAATGACCCGAAGGAACGCGTGGCCTGCCAGTCCTATCGCTTCGTGATGGTCGGTATCGCTACGCTCCTGCTCTCCCTGACGCTGCTGCCGATGGCGGACTGGTTCGGCGGTGAGGATAAAGCCAAAGGCTATCAGATGGCGATGACCGTGCTGGCGATTATCGGTATGTGCATGTTCCTGTTCTGCTTTGCCACCGTTCGTGAGCGCGTAAAACCCGCCGTCCAGACCAACGACGAACTGAAAAAAGATCTGAAAGACGTCTGGAAAAATGACCAGTGGGTTCGCATCCTGCTGCTAACGCTGTGCAACGTTTGCCCGGGCTTTATTCGCATGGCCGCCACCATGTACTACGTCACCTGGGTGATGCAGCAAAGCACCCACTTCGCCACGCTGTTTATCAGCCTCGGGGTAGTCGGCATGATGATCGGCAGTATGCTGGCTAAAGTCCTGACCGACCGCTGGTGCAAACTGCAGGTGTTTTTCTGGACCAACATCGTGCTGGCGATTTTCTCCTGCGCCTTCTACTTCTTCGACCCGCACGCCACCATGATGATTATGGTGCTCTATTTCCTGCTGAACATTCTGCATCAGATCCCCTCGCCGCTGCACTGGTCGCTGATGGCCGACGTGGATGACTACGGCGAATGGAAGACCGGCAAACGCATCACCGGCATCAGCTTCTCAGGCAACCTGTTCTTCCTGAAGGTCGGTCTGGCCATCGCCGGCGCGATGGTTGGCTTCCTGCTCTCCTGGTACGGTTACGATGCCGGTGCGAAGCAGCAAAGCGCCTCCGCGATTAACGGTATCGTATTGTTATTCAGCGTTATCCCCGGCATCGGCTATCTGATTACCGCGGGGGTGGTGCGTATGCTGAAGGTAAACCGCGAATTTATGCGGCTAATTCAGTCCGACCTCGAGAAACGCCGGGTCAACTACAGCGAACTCAACGACTATCAGGAACTGAAAACCGGCGAACAGGTAAGGAAAGCGTAATGAAAAACTGGCCGAATCCATTTATTGAACAACGCGCGGACCCGTATATTCTGCGCCATCAGGAGAGCTACTACTTTATTGCCTCGGTGCCGGAGTATGACCGTCTGGAAATCCGCCGCTCAGCAACCCTTGAAGGTTTACGCCACGCGCAGCCGGTGGTCGTCTGGCGTAAACCGGACAGCGGCCCGATGAGCCAGCTCATATGGGCCCCGGAGCTGCATGAGATTGACGGCAAATGGTATATCTACTTTGCCGCCAGCCACACCCACGATCTGGATGCGCAGGGCATGTTCCAGCACCGCATGTTCGCGCTCGAATGCGCGGACAGCGACCCGTTAACCGGTAAATGGCAGGAAAAAGGCCAGATTAAAACGCCGCTTGATACCTTTGCGCTGGATGCCACCACCTTCCGCCATCAGGGTAAACGGTGGTACCTGTGGGCGCAAAAAGATCCGGAAATTAAGGGCAATACCAACCTCTATCTGGCTGAACTGGCAAATCCGTGGACGCTAAAAGGTCAGCCGGTCAGGCTGAGTCAACCCGAGTTTGACTGGGAGTGCCGGGGTTTTCTGGTGAATGAAGGCCCGGCGGTCCTGTTCCACGGCGACAAGCTGTTCGTCAGCTATTCCGCCAGCGCCACCGACGAAAACTACTGCATGGGATTATTGTGGATAGACGTTAACGCCGACCCGCTGCGGCCGGAAAACTGGCATAAAGCGCCGCAGCCGGTGTTTCGTACCAGCTATGAGAATCGTCAGTATGGGCCCGGACACAATAGCTTTACGCAAACGCCGGAGGGAGAAGATGTGCTGGTGTACCACGCGCGCAACTACACCGAAATTGAAGGCGACCCGCTGTACGATCCGAATCGCCATACCCGCCTGAAGCTTGTCCGCTGGGACGAAAACGGGATGCCTGATTTTGGCATCCCGGCAGCAGATACGGATTAAAAGCGGAACCTGCCCCCAGCGGGCAGGTGCTTAAATCAGCGTACCGTAAATCGTCAGCAGCGCCATAATCACCACCACCACCAGCGATGTTTTTTTCGCCATGGAGACCGCCGCCTTCGGCGTCGCCACTTTATCCACGTGCGGCTCGCGCGCCAGCGAATACTGCGCCAGGCGCGTCAGCACCTGATACTGCGAAGAGTGGCGGTCGCCCAGCGAGGCAAACCACGCAGGCAAAGCCTTTTCCCCGTGCCCAACCAGCGCGTACACCACGCCGACCAGACGTACCGGAACCCAGTCGACAACGTGCAGAATGCCGTCAATACCCGACTGTAAGCGATGACGCGGCGTCTGATAACGCGCCAGCCAGGTCTGCCAGGCCCGCAGCGTACAGTAGGCAATCAGGGTTAACGGTCCCCACGGCCCGCCGACAACGAACCAGAACAGCGGAGCGAGATAGTAGCGGTAGTTAATCCACAGCAGCGCGTTTTGCAGCTCGCTCAGATATTCACGCTGGTCGCAGCCGGGCGGCACGCCGTGGATCAGGGTGAGCTCGCTGGCCATGGCGTCGCAGGCGCGGCTATCATCGCGCGCCGCCGCCTTCAGGTAGGCGTGATAGTGCAGACGGACTTTGCCCGCGCCGATGCACAGCAGGCCCAGCAGGATCCAGAACACCAGCAGAGGAATGTTAAACAGCTGCCCCTGCAGCAGGCGCTGAATAATAAACACGACCGCCGCCGCCGCGACCGTCATCAGTAGGGTAGTGAGCAGGGAATAATGCTTTACCCGGCGAAACAGCACTTCCAGCCGGTGATCGAGCTGCCAGTGCTCGCCCAGCTTAAACAAACGCTCGGCAATGAGGACCAACAGCGTAGTGAACAACGTCATGGCATCTCCTTATTCTGACGACGGGGTTAACAGACCGCGAAATTTGACCCAGTCAAAAGCCGGGCCGGGATCCGTTTTACGCACTGGCGCAATATCGCTATGGCCGGTGATATTGTCAGCTATCGCCGGATAGCGCGAGATAAGCTGACGGGTAACGGCAACCAGCTGCTGATACTGCGCGTCGGTATAAGCCAGCTCGTCGGTCCCTTCCAGCTCAATGCCTATCGAAAAATCATTACAGCGCTCGCGCCCGTGATAACTGGAAACCCCCGCGTGCCAGGCGCGCTGGTCGAAAGGCACATACTGCACGATTTCACCATCGCGGCGAATCAGACAGTGTGCCGAAACGCGAAGATGCGCGATTTCAGCAAAGAAAGGATGGGCATGGGGATCGAGCGTACCGCTGAACAGGGCATCAATCCATGGCCCGCCAAATTCGCCGGGCGGCAGGCTTATATTATGCACCACCAGCAAAGAGGGGGTTTCATTATCCGGGCGGCTATCGTGGTGCGGCGAAGGAACCCGACGCGCCTCTTCCAGCCATCCCCCGTTCAACTGCATGTTGAGTCTCCTTTTACTAGCTTATGCATTCGCGGCACCGTGACCAAACAATCCCCGGCATCATACCCACGCTTGCTCGGTTGGCTAACGCTAAAACTTCACGCTGGTGCCGCCGACGAAAGGACGCGGATGTGGTACAGAAACGTCGTTCAGGTTAGCATGTTTCCCACTTCTGAATCTTATCTATCTGGAGCTTTATCATGACGCCTCGTCGCTACAATCCCGACCGCCGCCGTGACGCGCTGCTGGAGCGTATTAATCTTGATATTACCGATGCCGTCTCTCAATCCCTGCGGGAAGATTTAGGCGGTGAAGTGGATGCGAACAACGATATTAGCGCGCAATTATTGCCGCAGGATGCGCGCTCGCATGCCGTCGTCATCACCCGTGAAGACGGCGTGTTTTGCGGTAAACGCTGGGTAGAAGAAGTCTTTATTCAGCTTGCGGGCGACGACGTTAACTTCACCTGGCACGTTGCCGATGGCGACGCGGTAAAAGCCAATCAGCCGCTATTCGAGCTGGAAGGCCCTTCGCGGATCCTGCTCACCGGCGAACGTACCGCACTCAATTTCGTGCAGACGCTCTCCGGGGTGGCCAGCGAAGTCCGCCGCTATGTCGACCTACTGGCAGGCACCAAAACTCAACTGCTCGATACGCGCAAAACGCTGCCGGGCCTGCGCACGGCGCTGAAATATGCGGTCCTGTGCGGCGGCGGGGCCAATCATCGCCTGGGCCTCTCCGATGCCTTTCTGATTAAAGAGAACCATATTATCGCTTCCGGCTCGGTACGGCAGGCGGTTGAAAAAGCGTTCTGGCTGCACCCGGATGTGCCGGTTGAGGTGGAAGTCGAAACCCTTGAAGAGCTGGATGAAGCGCTGAAAGCCGGCGCTGACATCATTATGCTCGACAACTTCACTACCGACCTGATGCGCGAAGCGGTCAAACACACCAACGGCCAGGCGGCGCTGGAAGTCTCCGGCAACGTCACATTCGAGACTATTCGTGAATTTGCTGAAACCGGCGTCGATTACATCTCCGTTGGCGCGTTGACCAAGCACGTCCGCGCTCTCGATCTCTCTATGCGCTTCCGCTAATCCCCCTGCCCCGGTTCGTCGTTGATGCCGGGGCGCACTTTTGCGAGCCGGCTCGCACGCCAATAATCCCTCAATGCAACCCGCAAAAAAAGCCTGGAAGCGTGCTTCTCCAGGCGCGATCTGCCGCTCGTATCGCTAAACAAACCCCGGCAAAGTGCTCCCGAAGATAACAAGGAGCAACTTATGGACAAACAACGCGGCTTTACCCTCATCGAACTTATGGTGGTCATTGGGATCATCGCCATTCTCAGCGCAATCGGCATTCCGGCTTATCAGAACTATCTGCGAAAAGCGGCGCTTACCGATATGCTGCAAACCTTCGTCCCGTTCCGCACCGCCATTGAGCTGTGCGCGCTGGAGCACGGCGGATTAACCACCTGCGATGGCGGCAGCAACGGTATTCCCTCGCCCGCCACAACCCGCTACGTCTCGGCTATGACCGTCGCCACAGGCGTTGTCACGCTCACCGGGCAGGAAAGCCTTAATGGCTTAAGCGTCACGCTGACGCCGACCTGGGATAACGCTAACGGCATCACCGGCTGGCAGCGAGTGTGCAACATTACCGGCGATAGCGCACTCAAGCAGGCCTGTGAAGACGTATTCCGTTTTAACTGAGGGCGCGGCAATGAAAACTGAACAATTGATACCTCTTTGCCAGCGCTATCAGGCCTTACTGCTCGATAGTAATGAACACACCATCGCTATCGCCGTGGTTGACGCCCCCGCCCCGGAGCTGCTGGAAGCGTTACGTTTCGCGACGCAGAAAAGGATTGATATCGAGTGCTGGAGCCAGGACCAGATGGATAAGCGGCTGCAGACGCCGGGAATATCAACCCTCACCCCGCCTGTTGAAGCCTCGGCCAGCATCGTTGAACAGGTAAATAGCCTTCTGGAACAGGCCCTGCGCCAGCGCGCATCGGATATTCATATTGAACCCGGTGACGATCGCCTGAGAATTCGCCTGCGGGTAGATGGCGTACTCCATTCTCTTGCGCCGCTTGCGCCGGAACTCGCCGCCCCCATCACCGCCCGACTTAAAGTGCTCAGCAATCTGGATATCGCTGAACACCGGGTACCGCAGGACGGTCAGTTTACCCTCACGCTCGCAGACCGCCCGATCTCGTTTCGGATCGCCACGCTTCCCTGCCGCGGCGGAGAAAAAATCGTCCTTCGCTTATTACACCAGGTCGAACAAGCGCTGGACCTCGAAGCGCTGGGGCTATCGTCTCAGCAGCTTGCCGCCTTTCGCTCGGCGCTTAACCAACCTCAGGGGCTGATGCTGGTCACCGGCCCGACGGGAAGTGGGAAAACCGTCACTTTGTATAGTGCGCTGCAGGCGCGGAATCGCGACGAGGTCAATATATGCAGCGTTGAAGATCCGCTGGAGATCCCCATCGTGGGGATGAATCAGACGCAGATTAATCCGCGGGCGGGCTTAACCTTTCACAGCGTACTGCGCGCCCTGCTACGCCAGGATCCCGATATCGTGATGGTCGGAGAGATACGCGATGCAGAAACCGCTGAAATTGCGATAAAAGCAGCGCAAACCGGGCACCTGGTTCTCTCAACGCTGCACACCAATTCAACCAGTGAAACGCTGGTTCGCCTGCAGCAGATGGGCGTTGCGCGCTGGATGATCTCATCCGCGCTTTCTCTGGTGGTTGCTCAACGCCTGGTACGCAAACTGTGCCCGCATTGCCGCCAGGAAACCGGCAGTTCGGCCGATGTTCCACACAGCCTGTGGCCACGGGCGCTTCCTCGCTGGCAGGCTCCGGGCTGTCAGCACTGCTATCACGGCTACTACGGTCGCCTGGCGCTATTTGAGCTGCTCCCCGTCACCACCGCGTTACGGCAGGCGATTACTCAGGGTCTTAGCGCCGGAGAGATCGAGTCCCTGGCGCGCGAATCCGGCATGATGACGCTGTTTGAGAGCGGCTGTCTGGCCGTCGAACGTGGGATGACAAGTCTGGAAGAGGTCGTTCGCGTGTTGGGGATACCGCATGGCGACTAAACGACTGTGGCGCTGGCGCGGTCTCTCTCTCCAGGGCATTCCCTGCCAGGGAACGCTCTGGCAGGATAATCGCCCTGAGGCATTGCAGGCTCTGCAGCGGCAGCGAATTATCCCGCTGACGCTGCGCCGCTGTAGCGTGCAAAGCGCCCTCTGGCATCCGCGCTACAGTGGCGAAATCATCCGCCAGCTGGCCGCGCTTCTTCAGGCCGGTCTCCCCCTGGCCGAGGGGCTGGAACTGCTGGCGCAGCAGCAGCCCAATGCGCAATGGCAGGCGCTGCTGCAAACCCTGGCGGAGGATCTGGCGCAGGGCATTTCGCTTTCAGGCTCCCTGGAAAAATGGCCTGAGGCGTTCCCTCCGCTCTATCTGGCCATGATTCGCACCGGTGAACTTACCGGTAAACTGGAACTTTGCTGCGCTCAGTTGGCCAGGCAGCAGCGAGAGCAGCTGCTCCTCACCGAAAAAGTGAAAAAAGCGCTGCGCTACCCGTTGATTATCTTATCCCTGGCGCTGCTGGTGGTTATGGGAATGCTGTGCTTTGTCTTACCGGAGTTCGCCGCTATATATCAAACCTTCAACACCCCGCTGCCGTGGCTGACCCGCGCGGTAATAAGCATTGGCGAAGGGTTAACTCGCTGTTGGCCACTGCTCGCTGCCCTGGGTATTTTACCTGCAATACTCAACCGGCTGATTTGCCAGCGGCCAGGCTGGCTGCTGTACCGTCAGAAGCTGCTCCATACGCTGCCGGTGTTTGGCAAACTGCTATGCGGCCAGCGGCTTAGCCAGATTTTTACCGTACTCGCATTGACGCAAAGCGCCGGAATCAGCTTTCTGCAAGGTCTGCAAAGCGTGGAGGAAACCCTGAGCTGCCCGCTATGGCGGCAGAGGCTCCAGCAGGTTTGCCGCCAAATTACCCACGGCGATCCCATCTGGCAGGCGCTCGCCAACGGCGGAGGCTTTACGCCGCTTTGCCTACAACTGATCCGTACCGGTGAAGCCTCGGGTTCACTGGATACCATGCTGGAAAATCTGGCTCGTCACCATAGTGAGCAGACGCATCAGCAGGCAGATAATCTGGCGACCTTGCTGGAACCGATGATGTTGGTAGTGACCGGAACGATTGTCGGCGTGCTGGTGGTGGCGATGTATTTACCCATTTTTCATCTGGGCGACGCCATTAGCGGAATGGGGGGATAACGCTGGCGCAAACGCGCCAGCGAACGGCATTACAGGCTGTTGAACACGCGGTTCTCTTGTTCCTGTACGCGAATAAAAGTCGTGCGTTTAGTCAGTTCTTTCAGCCGCGAAGCACCTACGTAGGTGCATGCGGAACGCAGACCGCCAAGAATATCGCGCGCGGTGTTTTCAACCGGGCCGCGCAGAGGCAGCTTAACGGTTTTGCCTTCAGCCGCACGGTACTGGGCTACGCCGCCAACGTGACGGGTCATCGCCGACTCCGAGCTCATGCCGTAGAACAGCATGAATTTTTCGCCGTTTTCTTCAACCACGGTACCGCCGCTCTCTTCGTGACCGGCCAGCATACCGCCAAGCATCACGAAATCCGCGCCGCCGCCGAAGGCTTTAGCCACATCGCCCGGCATAGTACATCCGCCGTCGCTGATAATCTGCCCGCCCAGGCCGTGCGCCGCATCGGCACACTCAATCACTGCGGAAAGCTGCGGATAGCCGACGCCGGTTTTCACGCGGGTTGTACATACGGAGCCCGGACCGATACCCACCTTAACGATATCAGCCCCCGAAAGAATCAGCTCTTCGCACATTTCGCCGGTAACAACGTTGCCCGCAATAATGGTTTTCTGCGGCCAGGCTTCGCGGGCTTTCGCGACAAACTGCACGAAGTGCTCTGAATAGCCATTCGCCACGTCAATGCACACAAAGCTAAGCTGCGGATTTTGGATCAGAATCTGATTTGTTTTTTCAAAATCCGCATCGGAGGTGCCGGTAGAGACCATGACGTGCTGCACGACATCTGCCGATACGCTCTGAACAAACGCCTGCCACTGTTCAACGCTGTAATGCTTATGTACGGCGGTCAAAACGCCAAATGAAGCCAGGGCTTTAGCCATGGCAAACGTGCCAACGGTGTCCATGTTAGCAGCAATGATCGGCACACCAGACCAGGTCTGGCCAGAATGTTTGAAAGTGAATTCACGTTCCAGCTGTACGTCAGAACGGCTTTTGAGGGTAGAACGTTTCGGGCGGATAAGAACGTCTTTAAAACCAAGCTTCAAATCTTCTTCAATACGCATGTGCGAATTCCTGGGGTTAATTGCATTATTGTGAGAGCACAACTCCAGTGACGTTATCATACGCACGAATCATGGCCGCGCAAGACTGCGATTTTCACTTTTTTTACGCTACAATCGTATAAATTTACCTGGTGAACAGCCAAAAGCGAATTTGCGATATCCCATCGCAGGCGTATCATTTTTAACCATTTGATTTACATGCGCAAAAAGAACCAGGGTACGTGGTGACAGCCATTTATTGGTTGATATCACGTCGATAAAACCACTGTCGCAGTGGCGTCGTCGCGTCGTAAATCACGGCTCTATTATTGAAAAATGTGCATGTAGTCAGTTTCAGGATTGAGGTGTATGACATACACGGTAGCGTTAACAGGCGGCATCGGTAGCGGTAAAAGTACCGTAGCCGACGCATTCTCACACCTCGGGGTTAACGTTATTGATGCTGACATTATCGCGCGCCAGGTGGTCGAGCCCGGTACCCCGGGGCTAAACGCGATTGCTCAACGCTTCGGTCCGCAGATCCTGAATAAAGATGGCACCCTTAACCGTCGCGCTCTGCGTGAACATATTTTCGCTCATGCAGAGGATAAGAACTGGCTAAACGCGCTGCTGCACCCGCAAATTCAGCAGGAAACGCGTCGCCAGATGCAGCTTGCCACCTCGTCTTATATTCTCTGGGTTGTACCTTTACTGGTCGAAAACCGTTTGTCCGCCAAAGCCGATCGGGTCCTTGTTGTCGATGTGCCGAAAGAGACGCAGATAGCGCGCACGATGCTTCGCGATCGGGTCAGTCGGCAACATGCGGAACATATTCTTGCCGCTCAGGCAACGCGCGAACAGCGCCTTGCCGTTGCGGATGATGTTATTGAAAATATGGGTTCACCTGATGCCATCGCATCAGCTGTCGCCCGCCTGCATGCAAAGTATCAACAGCTGGCAGCGCAGGCCGCCTCACAGGAAAAACCGTAATGTCTACCCCTGTTCTATTTGAACATCCGCTTAATGAAAAAATGCGCACCTGGCTGCGTATTGAGTTTTTGCTCCAGCAGCTGACCGTACATCCCGCCATTACCAGCCATGCGGATGCGCTGCATTTTTTCCGCAATATCGGCGATCTTTTAGATGTTTTTGAACGCGGTGAAGTACGTACCGATCTGATGAAAGAGCTGGATCGCCAGCAGAGGAAGCTGCAATCCTGGGCGGAAGTCCCTGGGGTTGATCAGGATCGTATCAACGAACTGCGTCAGCAGCTGAAGCAATCAGGCAGTACGTTAATGTCGGCGCCGCGTATCGGCCAGTACCTGCGAGAGGATCGCCTGATCGCCCTGGTACGCCAACGCCTGAGTATCCCGGGCGGCTGCTGTAGCTTCGATCTTCCGACGCTGCACATCTGGCTGCATATGCCGCAGGAATATCGCGATGAGCAGGTCGGTAAGTGGCTGGCCAGCCTGGAACCGTTGACGCAATCGCTGATGCTCATTCTCGATCTCATCCGTAACTCGGCCCCCTTCCGTAAGCAGACCAGCCTGAACGGTTTTTATCAGGACAACGGCGAAGATGCCGATCTGCTGCGTCTGCGGTTGGATCTTGCCAGCCAGCTCTACCCCCAAATATCAGGCCACAAGAGCCGCTTTGCCATCCGCTTTATGCCGCTGGACAGCGAGCACGGCATCGTGCCGGAGCGTTTTGATTTTGAACTGGCCTGCTGTTAAGGAGTCAATATGTCAGAAGAGATAACCGTCAACTGCCCAACCTGCGGCAAAATTGTGGTCTGGAATGAGCAGAGCCCGCATCGCCCGTTCTGCTCCAAACGCTGTCAGCTTATCGATTTAGGCGAATGGGCAGCGGAAGAGAAACGTATCCCAAGCAGCAGCGATCTGTCAGATAGCGACGGCTGGAGCGAAGAAAAAGAGTAACGGATTTCGGGCGGGCATGTACAGGCCCGCCCTGATTTGCCGGATGCAGGCGCCCCCTACCCGATCAGAGAACCTTGAATTAACTTCGTAATGACGGGTTCGTTTGCCGGCGGAAAATCCTCAGCAACGAGCGCGCTCTGCGCAATCCAGCGGCCCGGCTGCCCTTCTTTCCCCCACGGCTCGCCTTCCCAGCTGTTCACCAGCCAGAACCACAGCGTGATATGGCGATCGGGAAACTGGTACTCCAGCTTATCAAACAGGCTGTAAGCTTTGGCTGTAATGCCGACCTCTTCCTGCAGCTCGCGTACTAAGGCCTGTTCGGACGACTCGCCCTCTTCAATTTTACCGCCCGGGAATTCAAGCTTGTTCGCCATATGCGCATCGGCGGCCCGCTGAGTGATAAAAATCTCCCCTTGCGAATTACGGATAATACCCACTGAAATTTGCAGCGTTTTCATTGTCTTCATTCCATAAAAAAGGCGCAGATATCTGCGCCCTGGTATTCAATATTGTAAAAGCTTAGCTCAGGCGACCGTGGCACTGCTTGTATTTTTTGCCAGAACCGCACGGGCAAGGATCGTTACGACCCACTTTACGCTCGCCGGTTTGTTCAGCCAGCGCGGCCGCGGCTGCGCTATCATCGTCCTGATGGCTCAGCTGCTGCATCTGCGCCAGACGCTCAGCTTCTTCACGACGCTGCTGCTCCATCGCCTCAACCTCTTCCGGCATCCGCACCTGAACTTTGCTCAGGGTACTGATCACTTCATATTTCAGGGATTCCAGCATTGAAGCGAACATGGAGAAAGATTCACGCTTATATTCCTGCTTCGGATCTTTCTGCGCATAGCCGCGCAGGTGGATCCCCTGACGCAGGTAGTCCATCGCCGCCAGGTGCTCTTTCCACAGGGAGTCCAGCGTTTGCAGCATGACGCCTTTTTCAAAGTGACGCATCATCTCAGCGCCAACCACTTCTTCCTTACGCTGATAGGTTTCAATGGCGCTCTGCAGAATGCGCTCACGCAGCGTTTCTTCATGAAGCTCCGGCTCTTTATCCAGCCACTCTTTGAGCGGCAACTCGAGGTCGAAGTCATTTTTCAGACGCTCCTGCAGGCCTTCAATATCCCACATCTCTTCCAGCGACTGCGGAGGAATATGGGCATCGATGGTCGCTTTAAATACGTCTTCACGAATGCTGTTAATCGTCTCGCTCACGTCGGTCACGTCGAGCAGCTCATTACGCTGGGTGTAAATAGCGCGACGCTGATCGTTAGCCACATCGTCATATTCCAGCAGCTGCTTACGAATATCGAAGTTGCGGCTCTCGACTTTACGCTGCGCGTTGGCAATCGCTTTGGTCACCCACGGATGCTCGATAGCCTCACCCGGCTTCATACCCAGTTTACGCATCATGCCGGACACGCGGTCAGACGCGAAGATACGCATCAGGGCATCTTCCATCGACAGATAGAAACGGGAAGAACCGGCGTCCCCCTGACGGCCTGAACGACCGCGGAGCTGGTTATCAATACGGCGGGATTCATGGCGTTCGGTGCCGATGATATGCAAACCGCCCGCAGCCAGTACCGCATCGTGACGAACCTGCCAGTCGGCTTTGATCTGCGCAATCTGTTCTGGAGTCGGGTCTTCCAGCTGGGCGACCTCGGCCTGCCAGCTACCGCCAAGCATAATGTCGGTACCACGGCCGGCCATGTTGGTCGCAATGGTTACCGCAGACGGATAGCCCGCCTGCGCAACGATGTCCGCTTCGCTGGCGTGGAATTTCGCGTTCAGCACGTTGTGCTTGATGCCCGCCTTCGTTAATTCATTAGAGACCACTTCTGATTTTTCGATAGAAATGGTACCCACCAGCACTGGCTGACCCGCGGCGGTACGCTGCTTAATATCTTCGATAATGGCCTGAATTTTTTCCGCTTCGGTCATATAGACCAGGTCCGCCATGTCTTTACGAATCATCGGACGGTTGGTCGGAACCACAACGGTATCCAGCTTATAGATTGAGCTAAATTCAAACGCTTCGGTATCGGCGGTACCGGTCATCCCTGCCAGCTTCTCGTACAGGCGGAAATAGTTCTGGAAGGTAATTGAAGCCAGCGTCTGGTTCTCGTTCTGAATATCAACGCCTTCTTTCGCTTCAACGGCCTGGTGCAGGCCATCGGACCAGCGGCGCCCCTGCATCGTACGGCCGGTGTGTTCGTCGACGATGATCACTTCGCCATCTTTCACGATGTAATCAACATCGCGGGTGAACAGCACATGCGCGCGCAGCGCGGCGGTCACGTGGTGCATCAGCATGATATTGGTCGGTGAGTACAGCGACTCGCCTTCTTCCATAATACCTTCATTCACCAGCAGCTCTTCAATCAACACCAGGCCGCGTTCGGTCAGGTTTACCTGACGCGCTTTCTCATCGACGGAGAAGTGCCCTTCGCCGGTAAAGGTTTCGGAGTCTTCTTTATCCTGACGCACCAGGTGCGGAATGATCTTGTTCACCTTCTTATACATTTCCGAGCTGTCTTCAGCCGGGCCGGAAATAATAAGCGGGGTACGCGCTTCATCGATCAGAATGGAGTCGACTTCATCCACCAGCGCATAGTGCAGTTTGCGCTGGACGCGCTCTTCAGGACTGAAGGCCATATTGTCGCGCAGATAGTCAAAGCCGTATTCGTTGTTGGTACCGTAAGTAATATCGGCTGCGTAGGCTTCACGCTTGGCCGGCGCAGGCAGGCCGGACATGTTAATGCCAACGGTCATCCCCAGGAATTCAAACAGCGGGCGGTTGTTCTCGGCATCACGCTGCGCCAGATAGTCGTTGACGGTCACCACGTGAACGCCTTTACCGGTCAGCGCATTCAGATAGGCAGGCAGAGTTGCGGTCAGCGTTTTACCTTCACCGGTACGCATTTCTGCAATACAGCGGTCGTTGAGAACCATGCCGCCCAGCAGCTGAACGTCAAAGTGACGCATGCCGAAGACGCGTTTACTGGCTTCACGCACGACGGCAAAGGCTTCCGGGATCAGGCTCTCCAGGGCTTCGCCTTTTTCCAGGCGAGCGCGGAACTCAGCGGTTTTCCCTTTCAGTTCGTCGTCGGACAGTTTTTCCATGGACGGTTCCATGGCGTTGATCACGTTGACGGCTTTGCGCATACGACGCAGCGTACGGTCGTTACGACTACCGAATACTTTAGTTAATAATTTGATTAGCATAATAAAATCTCAAACGCCCCGCGGTGCGGAGTCACAAAAAAATAGAATGGTCCGTTTTTGGTTTAGCTGAGACGTTGAGGCCCTGCGCGTATGCCGGCCACCTGGCTAATCCAGGTACAGACGCGAAACGCGCAGTGGGAAATAGAGGGGTTATATGCCGCCAGATGAACAATGGCCGGAGGTTTACTCTCCTGCGTCAACAGCGCGCTAAGCGTGTCGAGAAGGGCCAGATGCTGCGCCTGAAGCGGTGAAGACTCTTCCGCTACCGGCAGCGCCTGCGGGGCCATCGCAAAAGAGAGGTGGCGAATGACCGTACGAATGGCGTGCTGATGCCAGTAATCAACCGTGAAATTGGGCCGACGACTGGAAGATTCCAGCAGCGCTAGCTGAGAAAAATTAACTTTAGCAGGATTATGGTTGCTGGACGTCGTTTTAGCGGGCGACGCGGTCTCATGCTCATGACCATTGCTAAGCGCAGGCAGGCCGAGGCTAGCCGCGACCATCCCCAACAGGAGATGCGGCCAGAAATACCGTCTGCCAAACTGTCGCCAGCGCGTCAGCAATCCACTCACTTACGTTACCTTTTGTTGGTAGCAACCCTAAGAAATATTTTGCGTCCAAATACTAACATTAATACGCCGTCACGGCAGCAGGAATGAGGTCTCAGGCGGGGGAAAAACGTTTAAAAAAGGAACGAACGCGCAAAAAATGCAGTTAAAAATCAAAGCAGGACGCAGCGGGAATATAAAAAAGAAAACGACTGGCTCCCTGGCCGGAGAGAGTACCAGGTTACCAGTCGAATTTACTGCCGGGTCTGACTTATGCCAGAACCAGCGTCGGGGCGCGGAACGCCAGCGGCATTTCTGCGTCGTCCTCGAAGGTCACATACTCCCAGGCTTCCTGTTTTGCCAGAACAGCCTGCAGCAGTTTGTTATTCAACGCGTGACCGGATTTGTACGCCGTAAATGCGCCGATAATGTTGTGACCACACATAAAGAGGTCGCCAATGGCATCCAGCATTTTGTGACGGACAAACTCATCTTCAAAGCGCAAACCGTCTTCGTTCAGTACGCGATAATCGTCAACAACGATGGCACAATCGAAGCTGCCGCCCAGGCACAGGCCGCGGGACTGCAGATATTCGATATCACGCATAAAACCGAAGGTACGCGCGCGGCTAATCTGGCGCATAAACGCATCAGCCGAGAAGTTCATTGCGTAGCGCTGGCTGCTGGAGTCAATCGCCGGATGGTTAAAATCAATGGTGAAGTCCAGTGAAAAACCATTATACGGTTTGAATTCGGCCCATTTATCGCCATCTTCAACGCGAACTGTCTCTTTGATACGCACAAATTTCTTAGCGCAGTTCAGTTCATCGATGCCGGCATCCAGCAACAGATAAACGAACGGAGCCGCACTACCGTCCATAATTGGGACTTCCGGCGCATCGACTTCAATAATAATGTTGTCGATACCCAAGCCAGCCAGCGCGGCATTGAGGTGCTCAACCGTCGATATCCGCACGTCATGCTCATTGACCAGGCAAGTACAGAGCATGGTATCACGCACAGATTTGGCATCAGCCGGAAAATCAACCGGTGGATTCAAGTCGGTGCGACGATAGATGACCCCGGTATTTGCCGGCGCAGGGCGTAACGTCAGGGTGACTTTCTTGCCGGTATGCAAACCGACGCCAGTCGCCTGAACGATACGTTTAAGAGTCCTTTGTTTGATCATCGTATAATCTCGCCAAGTTACCTATCCAACCGAAGTGTACTATACATTCGGCAGGCCAGTTTAGCACAAAGAGCGCAGATGCCCAACTTCCAGCCAATTCTTAATCGGCTTGCTTACGCAGGAAGGCTGGAATATCCAGATAATCTGGCTCTTTCGCGGCCTGCGGCGTATTGTCGTTGACCACTTTTGCGGCCGGTTTCTGCTCTTGCGTCAGTGGAGACATACCGTGCTGCTGGTAACGATCCATCACCGGCTGCTGCACCTGTTTGTTGGTGACCAGGGTGATTTCCGGACGTTTGTCCATACCGATACCGGTAGCAACGACGGTGACGCGCAGCTCGTCGTTCATATCCGGGTCCAGAGAGGTACCGATAACCACGGTGGCGTTATCCGAAGCAAATGCGCGGATAGTGTTACCTACGGTCTCGAACTCATCCAGACGCAGGTCGAAGCCCGCAGTGATGTTGACCAGAACGCCACGCGCGCCGGACAGATCGATATCTTCCAGCAGCGGAGAAGAGATCGCCATTTCAGCCGCTTCTTCCGCACGGTCTTCACCGCTCGCCACGCCGGAGCCCATCATGGCGTAGCCCATTTCAGACATCACTGTACGCACGTCCGCAAAGTCGACGTTCATCAGGCCTGGGCGGGTGATCAGCTCAGCGATACCCTGCACCGCGCCTTTCAGCACGTCGTTGGCCGCACCGAAAGCGTCGAGCAGAGAAATGCCGCGGCCGAGAACCTTCAGCAGCTTGTCGTTCGGGATGGTGATCAGCGAATCCACATGCTTGGACAGCTCGGTGATGCCCTGCTCAGCGAACGCCATGCGCTTCTTGCCTTCAAAATTGAACGGCTTAGTCACCACGGCAACGGTCAGGATACCTAAATCTTTTGCAACTTCAGCCACCACTGGCGCAGCACCGGTTCCGGTACCGCCGCCCATGCCGGCTGCGATAAATACCATGTCGGCGCCGTCAAGGGCGGCACGCAGCGCTTCACGGTCTTCATCCGCCGCGTTACGGCCGACTTCCGGGTTTGCGCCTGCGCCCAGACCTTTGGTAATACCGCTACCGATCTGGATAGTCTGGCCAACAGCCGTTTTGCGCAGAGCCTGCGCGTCGGTGTTCACCGCGAAAAATTCAACACCCTCAATGCGCTCGCGCACCATGTGCTCAACGGCGTTACCGCCGCCGCCGCCGACGCCGATGACTTTAATCACCGCGTCGTTGGTCAGTTCCATAGGTTCAAACATAATTTCTCTCTCCGTTGTGCCTGTCGCCTGAGAACGCTAATTTTCTGCGTTCTCTTAAAAAATTAAAACTCTTTTCGCAACCAACTGTTGAGTCGTTTGATCCACGACCCGACCGTTACGCGTTTTTCCACCTCTGCTTCACCACTGAGATGAGATTCCTTCCCGTAGTGCAGCAGCCCAACCGCCGTCGAGTAATACGGCTCCTGGGCATAATCCGTTAATCCGGTAATATTCAGCGGCGCGCCAATTCTCACCTGCGTATGGAATACGCGCTGCGCACAGGCGGCAAGTCCTTCAATTTGCGCCGCACCGCCGGTTAATACAATGCCAGCCGCCAGGTGGTGCTTCACACCTTGTTGACGGAGCTGTTCCTGCAGCTGCAGGATCTCTTCATTCACCAGGTTGAGCAATTCGGTATAACGTGGCTCAATCACCTCGGCCAGCGTCTGACGCTGCAGACTACGAGGCGGACGCCCGCCCACGCTGGGGACTTCCACGTTCTCGTCTTTACCAACGATGGAACCCAGCGCACAGCCGTGACGCACTTTAATGGCTTCTGCGTCGCTCGGCGGCGTACCGAAAGCGTAGGCAATATCGCTGGTCACCACGTTGCCCGCGTACGGGATCACTTTGGTATGACGCAGCGCGCCGCCGGTATAGACCGCAATATCCATTGTACCACCGCCGATATCCACCACGCAGACACCCAGTTCACGTTCGTCTTCCGTTAATACGGAATAGCTGGCGGCTAAACCGGCGAAAATAAGCTGGTCGACTTTCAGACCGCAACGCTCCACCGCTTTGACAATATTTTTTGCCATATCGTTATGGCAGGTAATCAAATGCACTTTCGCCTGCATGCGTACGCCAGACAGTCCTACGGGGTTTTTAATCCCCTCCTGGTAGTCGATGGCGTACTCCTGCGGGATAACGTGCAGAACGCGATGCTCGTCGCGCACGCGAACCGATTTCGCGGTATGTACCACGTTCTCTACGTCGTCCTGCGTCACTTCTTCTTCAGAAATCGGCACCATACCGATTTCATTTTGACAGCTGATATGTTTGCCTGAAAGCGCCAGATAGACTGACGAGATCTGGCAATCCGCCATCAGTTCGGCCTGGTCAATGGCGCGCTGCACGCATTTCACCACGGATTCCAGGTCGTTCACTCCGCCTTTATCCATACCACGCGATGGGCAACTGCCCACGCCAATGATATTAATCATACCGTCGGGCAGAACTTCCCCTACTAAAGCGGCAACCTTAGCGGTGCCAATCTCCAGTCCAACTACCAGTTTTCTGTCCGTCGCCTTGATCATTGTTGTTCTGCCTGTGCCTGATTCTGTTGTTGTTGAGTTTCCTCTACAGGAGCCGGTACCCAACCGACTGCCGCTCCCGAGTCATAACGCAAATCAACGTAGCTTATCCGTTTGCCGTCGGTCTGCGCCTGCTGCTGAAGAACCGGGTAGAGTTCCATAAAGCGCTGAAGCCGTTTCATGGTGTCACCCCGACCAAGGTTGAGCTTAATGTCGTTATTAAGCGTCAACTGCCAGGAGCGACGCGCGGTCATTGCCGCTACTTTCAACGTGAATTTATCCTTCGCCAGCACCTGCCCCATGTCGCGGTATCCCTGAAGGACTTCGTTCTCACTGCCTTCCGGGCCGTACAACATCGGTAAATTCTGTTTACTGGTGCGATCTGACGGCACGCTGAAAGAATTTCCGTCCACGTCTACCATATGCTGATCATTCCAGCGCGCTATCGGCACATATTCAACCAGATGAATCTTCAATTCGTCCGGCCACTGCTTTCTGACGCTCGCCTGCTTAATCCACGGCAGACGTTCAATCTGGCTTTGAATAATGTTGACGTCCTGCGTCATAAAGGTGCCCGGCGACCCCAATGCCAGAATCGCCTGACGGATATCATCGTTGCGCGTGTAGTGACGCTCACCGGTGACCACCATCTTTGACAGCGGTAACCGCTGTGCATCTTCCATCCAGCCCAGAACCATCCATCCGCTGACCAGCACGGTACAGAGCACCGCCAGCAGGAAGAAGATACCCGCCAGACGAGAGCCATTACTTCGACGCGAAGAAGTTTCGTCTTCCTCTTCGTGGTTCCGCGTATTCAGCGCAGCCTGCGACATATCACCCCGCCAGGTCCAGAATTCGTACAACAAGCTGCGAGAAGCTCATCCCTGCCTGACGCGCCGCCATGGGCACCAGGCTATGGCTGGTCATGCCAGGAGAGGTGTTTGCTTCCAGCAGATAAAACTGGCCATCGCTGTCCAGCATCACATCAATTCGCCCCCAGCCGTAACAGCCAAGACTATCCCAGGCTTTTTGCACCAGAGCCTGGATTTCTGCCTCGCGCGCGGAATCTTCCAGGCCAGGGCAGAAATATTGCGTTTCATCAGAGAGATACTTTGCTTCATAATCATAGAAGGTTCCAGCCGCCTGGATACGTATTGACGGTAAAATTTCTTCTCCGACGATAGCGACGGTAAATTCCGGCCCACTGAGCCATTTTTCAATCAGAACTTCGTCATCATGCTGAAAAGCCAGCGCCAATGCATTTTGTAATGCACAACTTTCGCTGACTTTGGACATACCGACGCTGGAGCCTTCGCGACTGGGTTTAACAATCAACGGCAGTCCGAGGGCGGAAATCTGCTGTTCTACCTCAGCGGAAAGCCCCGCGGTGAACTGTTTACGCGTCAGCGCAACCCACGGCGCAACCGGCAGCCCGGCGCCCTGCCACAGCAGTTTGCTGCGCAGCTTATCCATTGAGATAGCGGAAGCCATCACGCCGCTGCCGGTATAGGGGAGTTGAATCAGCTCCAGCAGACCCTGCAACGTACCATCTTCACCGCCGCGACCGTGCAAGGCAATAAACGCTTTCTGAAAACCCATATTTTTCAATTGGGTAATATCCACGTCGCGCGGGTCGACCGGGTACGCATCGACCCCGGCTTCGCGCAGGCCGGCGAGCACCGCCGAACCTGAATTGAGAGAGACTTCACGTTCAGCGGAGGTTCCGCCAAAGAGGACCGCGATTTTATCAGCCATGGCGCTCCTCCTGCGATTTTTGCGGCTGCAATTTGATTTCCGCCAGGTGACGGGCGATTTTACCAATGTTTCCCGCCCCCTGAACCAGCACCAGATCGTTGCCGGTCAATACTGAAGCCAGCATCTCTGCCGCCTGCGCCGGGTCGGAAACCAGAATCGGGTCGACTTTACCGCGGCCGCGAATCGTACGGCACAGCGAGCGGCTGTCGGCGCCAGGAATAGCGGCTTCACCCGCGGAATAAACGTCCAGCATCAGCAGCGCGTCAACCTGGGTCAGCACGTTGGCGAAATCATCATACAGATCGCGCGTACGGGTAAAACGGTGCGGCTGAAACAGCATCACCAGGTTTTTATCCGGCCAGCCCGCCCGCGCCGCTTTGATGGTGGCATCCACTTCCGTAGGATGATGACCATAATCATCGATCAGCATCGCGGTACCCTCTTTACCGTTAACTTCAGCTAAGGGGTATTCGCCAAGGAAATCAAAGCGACGGCCGGTGCCCTGGAAGCTTTCCAGCGCGCGCAAAATAGCGTCATCATCAATGCCCTCTTCCGTGGCAACGGCCACCGCCGCCGCCGCGTTCAGCGCGTTGTGGCGACCCGGTGCGTTCAGCGTCACCTGAATGACCTCTTTATCCTGGCGAACCAGACGGAAATGGCCCTGAGCGCCAACCTGACGATACTCTTCCACGCGAACGTCGGCATCATCGCTAAATCCGTAGGTGGTGAGCTGGCGGCCAACGCGCGGCAGCAATTCACGAATCACCGGATCGTCCACGCACATCACCGCGCGTCCGTAGAACGGCAGATTGTGCAGGAAGTTAATAAACGTCTGCTTCAGGTTTTCGAAGTCGCCGTGGTAGGTATCCATATGATCGGCTTCGATATTGGTCACGATAGCGACCATCGGCTGTAAATGCAGGAACGAGGCGTCGCTTTCGTCCGCTTCGGCAATCAGGTAACGACTATGGCCAAGGCGCGCGTGCACGCCAGCGGCTTTGACCAGACCACCGTTCACGAAAGTAGGATCCAGCCCGGCTTCAGCGTAAATGCTCGAGACCATCGCCGTGGTTGTGGTCTTTCCGTGCGTGCCGGCAATGGCAATGCCGTGGCGAAAACGCATCAGCTCCGCCAGCATCTCGGCGCGGCGAATAACCGGAATACGCGCTTCGTGGGCGGCGACGATTTCCGGGTTATCCGCTGAAATCGCGCTGGAAACCACGACAACGCTCGCATCGCGCACGTTTTCAGGGCGATGGTTGAAATAAATCGTGGCGCCAAGCTGAGTCAACTGCTGGGTCACCGGATTCGGCGCCAGGTCGGAGCCGCTAATCTGATAACCTTCGTTGGCCAGAACTTCGGCAATACCGCCCATGCCGGCACCGCCAATGCCAACAAAGTGAATGTGCCGGACGCGACGCATCTCGGGCACGATAGAACGCAGTTTTGCCAGATCTTGTGTATTCATTCTTTACGCCATCAACTTCTTTATTCGGACGGTGATCATCACCGCGATTAACGCGCCAGTGCTGCGGCGCTCACTTCTTCTGCTACCCGTTCGGTCGCGTCCGGAATCGAGGCTCTGCGCGCTCGCTCCGCCATATCCAGCAGCGTCTCGCGATCCCAACCCGCCAGCGTTTGCGCGACGGCCTCCACGGTAAACTGCGGCTGCTCAAGGATCTTCGCTGCCCCTGCCTTCTCTAACGGCAGCGCATTCCAGTACTGCTGACGATCTTTGTGCTGAAAAGGCACAAACAGCGCCGGTAAACCCGCGGCGGCAATTTCGCTCACCGTCAGCGCCCCGGAACGACATACGACAACATCGGCCCAGGCATAAGCCGCCGCCATGTCGTCAATAAATTCGGTGACTTTGTGCTGCGGCTGGCCGGCGTCGGAATAGGCCTGCTGTACGCTCTCCTGACCCCCTTTACCGCTCTGGTGCCAGATGGTGACAGCAGAACCCAGCTTCGCCGCCACCTGCGGCATCGTCTGATTGAGCACGCGCGCGCCCTGCGAGCCGCCGACGACCAATACGCGAATCGGCCCCTGACGCCCGACTAACCGCTGTTCCGGCAGCGGCAGCGCCAGCACATCGGTACGAACCGGGTTGCCAACAACGTCGGCATGCGGGAAAGCGCCGGGAAATGCCTGCATGACCTTTTTGGCAATTTTCGCCAGCCATTTATTCGTCAGGCCGGCAATCCCGTTCTGTTCATGCAGGACAACCGGGATCCCCAGCGACCATGCCGCCAGACCGCCGGGTCCGGAAACATAGCCGCCCATGCCCAGCACCACGTCCGGCTGAAAACGCTGCATAATCGCTCGCGCCTGACGCCAGGCGTTGAAAATACGCACCGGCGCCAGCATCTGCGCCTTCAGGCCCTTGCCGCGCAGGCCGGATATCTGAATGAAATCAATTTCAATGCCGTGCTTCGGCACTAAATCCGCTTCCATACGATCCGCGGTACCCAGCCAGCGGACCTGCCAGCCCTGGTCCATTAAATGGTGCGCAACCGCCAGTCCCGGGAACACGTGTCCGCCGGTACCGCCTGCCATCACCATTAAGCGCTTTTCCTGACCGCTCATCGAACACCCCGTGTAAACGCCTGGGCTTTTTCCAGACGCGTTTCATAATCAATTCGTAACAGCAACATGATCGCCGTCGACATAATCAGCAGGCTCGAACCGCCGTAACTGATCAGCGGCAGCGTCAGGCCTTTGGTTGGCAGCATCCCCGCCGCCGCGCCGACGTTAACCAGCGCCTGAAAGCTAAACCAGATCCCAATGGCGCAGGCCAGAAATCCGGAGAAACGGTGGTCAATCTCCAGCGCTTTGCGGCCAATGGACATGGCGCGAAAAGCGACGAAGAATACCATTAAAAGTGCGAGTACCACACCGATATAACCGAGCTCTTCACCGATAATGGCGAAGATGAAATCGGTGTGCGCCTCGGGCAAATACTCCAGCTTCTGGACCGAATTGCCCAGGCCCTGCCCCCACATTTCGCCGCGACCAAAGGCCATCAGCGACTGGGTTAGCTGGTAGCCGCTGCCGAACGGATCTTCCCACGGGTTCCAGAAAGAGGTCACGCGGCGGATACGGTACGGTTCAGCCAGAATCAGCAGTACGACCGCCGAAAGCCCCATCCCGATAATGGCGATGAACTGCCACAGCTTGGCTCCCGCCAGGAACAGCATGGCCAGGGTAGTCACAAACAGCACGACGACGGTACCGAGGTCAGGCTGCGCCAGCAGTAAAATCGCCAGTACGAAAATCACGCCCATCGGCTTTAAGAAGCCGCGCAGGTTGTTACGCACTTCGTCGCCTTTACGCACGAGGTAGTTGGCGATGTAGCAGAACAGCGACAGCTTGGTAAACTCCGCAGGCTGGATACGCAGCGGCCCCAGCGCAATCCAGCGCGACGCCCCGTTAACCGAGCTGCCGACCACCAGAACAATCAGCAGCATGACGATAGAGGCGATCAGCATCGCGGTACTGTGGCGCTGCCAGAACTCCATCGGCAGGCGCAGCGTCACCATCGCCAGCCCTAGCGCCAGCAGAATGTATAAGCCATCGCGCTTGGCAAACAGAAACGGATCGTTCGCCAGACGCTGGCCTACCGGCATCGACGCCGAGGTCACCATAATGAAGCCTATTGCGGCCAGGCCAAAGGTCAGCCACAGCAGCATCCGGTCATACATCACCAGGCTATCGGTATCTTTTTGCCGCGAGCCCATCACCCAGCCTTTCAGCGCGGCGAACAGCCATGCGAAAATAAACATTCCCGGCAGACGCGGCAGTCTCAGCCGTGGCATTTTCAGGCGCGGGAGTGATAAACGCATCAACCTAACTCCTTCGCCAGGCGAGCAAAGATGTCGCCGCGTTGTTCAAAGTTTTTAAACTGATCGAGGCTGGCGCACGCGGGAGACAGCAGCACCATATCACCCGCGACAACCTGCGGCGCAATCTGGCGCATCGCCTGCTCCATGGTTTCCGTTTGCACGGCGACGTCCGGGCGAAGGGCCGCCAGCTGCGCGCCGTCGCGGCCGAAGCAGTACAGGCGAACGTTGTCGCCGGTCAGGTAACGGCTTAACGGCGTGAAATCAGCGGATTTCCCATCGCCGCCCAGCAGCAGATAGAGCGTTCCATCAAGATGCAGCCCATTGAGCGCCGCTTCAGTACTGCCGACGTTGGTGGCTTTAGAATCGTTGATCCAGCGCACGCCGTTGTGCTCCAGCACCAGTTGGAAACGATGCGCCAGCCCGGTGAATGTGGTCAGCGCTTTCAGGCTACTGGCGCGCGGCAGACCCGCCGCGTCCGCCAGAGCCAGGGCCGCAAGCGCGTTACTGTAGTTATGCTGGCCGCTAATCTTCATCTCTTTGACGTTGAGCACTTTCTCGCCTTTGACGCGCAGCCAGGTTTCTCCCTGCTGGCGGTTCAGGTGATAGTCGCCAACGTCAACGCCGAAGCTGATGCAGCGATCGTCAGCGCCGCGTACCGGCATGGTTAACGCATCGTCGGCATTGACGATACAGGCCCGGGCGTTCTCATAAACGCGCAGTTTGGCGGCGCGATACTGCTGAAGCCCCAGCGGATAGCGGTCCATATGATCTTCGGTGACGTTAAGGATCGTCGCCGCGGCCGCCCGCAGGCTGGAGGTGGTTTCCAGCTGGAAGCTGGAAAGCTCCAGGACATAGAGTTCGCGCTCAGGATCCAGCAGCATCAGCGCCGGCAGGCCAATATTGCCTCCGACGCCAACGTTCAACCCCGCCGCTTTCGCCATTTCTCCCACAAGGGAAGTCACGGTGCTTTTACCGTTGGAACCGGTGATCGCAATAATCGGCGCCTGCGCCTCGCGGCAGAACAGTTCAATATCGCCGACTATTTCTACCCCCGCATCCGCCGCGGCGCTCAGGGAAGGATGCGCCAGCGCGATGCCAGGGCTGGCGACAATCAGGTCCGCCGTCAACAGCCAGTCTTCGTTCAGACCGCCGACATAGCGCTCAACGGCTTCCGGCAGCTTGTCCAGCCCCGCCGGCGCAACGCGGGTATCCATCACCCGCGGCGTCACGCCGCGAGCCATGAAAAAGTCCACGCATGACAGGCCGGTCATACCCAGCCCAATAATGACGACTTTTTTACCCTGATAATCTGCCATGATTAACGTACCTTCAGCGTCGCCAGGCCAATCAGCACCAGCATCAGCGAAATAATCCAGAAACGCACGATAACGCGCGGTTCCGGCCAGCCTTTCAGTTCATAGTGATGGTGAATCGGCGCCATGCGGAAGATGCGCTGACCGCGCAGCTTGAAGGAGCCGACCTGCAGAATCACCGAGAGCGTTTCCACCACAAATACGCCGCCCATAATCACCAGCAGGAATTCCTGGCGCAGCAGCACGGCGATAATCCCCAGCGCGCCGCCGAGTGCCAGCGAACCCACATCGCCCATAAAGACCTGTGCCGGATAGGTGTTAAACCACAGGAAGCCCAGGCCCGCGCCGACAATCGCCGTACAGACGATCACCAGTTCACCGGCGTGACGCAAATAAGGGATATGCAGGTAGTTGGCGAAATTCATGTTCCCGGTCGCCCAGGCAACCAGCGCGAAGCCGGCGGCAACGAATACGGTTGGCATAATCGCCAGCCCATCAAGGCCGTCGGTCAGGTTGACCGCATTACCGGTCCCGACGATAACAAAATAGGCCAGCAGGACGTAGAACAGGCCCAGCTGCGGCATCACGTCTTTAAAGAACGGCACCACCAGCTGAGTCGCCGGCGTATCTTTACCCGCCATATACAGCGCAAAGGCGACGCCCAGCGCAATCACCGACATCCAGAAGTATTTCCAGCGGGCAATCAGGCCCTTGGTATCTTTGCGAACCACCTTACGGTAGTCATCAACGAAGCCGATGATGCCGTAGCCCACCAGTACCGTCAGCACGCACCAGACGTAGGGGTTAGATGGATAGGCCCACAGCAGAACGGAGACAACAATGGCGGTCAGGATCATGATCCCGCCCATGGTCGGCGTACCGCGCTTACTAAAGTGAGATTCCGGGCCATCGTTACGTACAACCTGGCCAAAGGAGAGTTTTTGCAGACGGGCGATCATGCGCGGGCCCATCCACAGAGAGATGAACAGCGCGGTCAGCAGGCTGACAATGGCGCGAAACGTCAGGTAGGAAAAGACGTTAAAGCCTGAATAATATTTGACCAAATGTTCGGCCAGCCATACTAACATGTTCCGTTCTCCTGTAATGCGCGTACTACCACTTCCATGGCGGCACTACGTGAACCCTTCACTAAAATGGTCATAATTTTATGTTCTGCGGTGAGCTCGCGCAGGCGGGTCACCAGCGCGGCCTTCTCGCTAAAATGTTCGCCAACGCCGCTGGCGCCGCTGATCTCTGCGCTCAACGTACCGACGCTCAGTACGCGATCGAGCCCGGCCGCTTTTGCCGCTTCGCCCACCTGACGATGGCACGCCTGGCTTTCCGCGCCGAGTTCGGCCATATCGCCGACGACCAGTACCCGGTAGCCCGGCATCTCAGACAGCACCTGTACCGCAGCGGTCAGCGAGCCGACGTTGGCGTTATAGGAATCATCCAGCAGCAGCTGGCTGTCGGTCAGCTGAATCGGGAATAACCGCCCCGGTACCGCTTTCAGATCTTTCAGACCCGCTTTGATCGCCTCATGCGTCGCCCCCACCGCCATTGACAGCGCCGCGGCAGCCAGCGCGTTGGCGATGTTATGGCGCCCCGGCAGCGGTAGCAGTACATCAACGCTGCCCGTTGGGGTCTGCAGAGTAAATTCAGTCCCGTGCGAGGTCACATGAACGTTGGTTGCCGTGAAATCGCTGTGGGCGGCGTTCGGCGAAAAACGCCAGGTTTTACGCTCGCCAATCACGCTTTGCCAGTTCAGCCAGTCATTATTGTCGGCGTTCATAATCGCGATGCCGTTGAGCGGCAGACCGGTGTAAATTTCGCCCTTGGCTTTCGCCACGCCTTCCAGAGAGCCAAAGCCCTCCAGGTGCGCGGCGGCCAGGTTATTCACTAACGCGGCTTCGGGACGGGTCAGGCTAACGGTCCAGGCAATTTCCCCCTGGTGATTAGCGCCTAACTCGATGACCGCGTAGTCATGTTCTTTGGTGAGACGCAGCAGCGTCATCGGCACGCCGATATCGTTGTTCAGGTTACCTGCGGTATACAGCGTATTGCCGCACTGGCTCAGAATCGCCGCGGTCATCTCTTTAACCGAGGTTTTTCCGGAAGATCCGGTCAGCGCGACCACGCGCGCCGGCACCTGCTGACGCACCCACGCGGCCAGTTCGCCAAACGCCAGACGCGTATCCTTCACCACCACCTGCGGTAGATCGCAGGCCAGCTGACGGCTGACCAACAGCGCACCCGCGCCGGCAGCTTTCGCCTGTTCGGCAAAGTCATGCGCATCAAAGCGCTCGCCTTTTAGCGCCACGAACAGGCAGCCCGCCGTGATTTTACGGGTATCGGAGGTGACGTCATCAATCGCCACATCGCGGCCGTGCAGCTCGCCATGCGTGATGCCGGCGAGCTGGCTGAGAGTCAAGCGAATCATGCTACCGCCCCCAGCAGACGCGCTACGGTGACGCGGTCAGAGTAATCGAGTCGGCGATTGCCGACGATTTGATAGTCCTCGTGGCCTTTGCCCGCCACCAGAACGACGTCGTTTTCTTTCGCCTGCATCACCGCATTAGTGACCGCTTCCGCACGACCTTCCACCGCCCTGGCATGGCCCGCATCCAGCATGCCGGCCAGAATGTCGTTGATAATCGCCCGCGGCTCTTCGGTGCGCGGGTTGTCGTCGGTGACAACCACGATATCGGCAAACTCTTCGGCGATAGCGCCCATCAGCGGACGCTTGCCTTTGTCGCGATCCCCGCCGCAGCCAAATACGCACCACAGTTTACCGCGACAGTGCAGACGCGCCGCCTGCAGCGCTTTTTCCAGCGCATCAGGCGTGTGGGCGTAATCAACGACCACGGTGGGTTTACCCGGCGCGGCGAACACTTCCATACGCCCGCATACCGGCTGCAGGCGCGCGGCGGTTTTCAGCAGATCGGCAAGCGGATAGCCCAGCGCCAGCAGGGTGGCTAAGGCCAGCAGCAGATTGCTGACGTTAAAGGCGCCCATCAGGCGGCTTTCGATCTCGCCGTTCCCCCAGCTGGAGGCAAACTGAATGGTGGCGCCGCTATCGTGATAGCTCACGGCGGTCGCTTTGAGCCAGCGACCCCGGCAGTTCGGGTTAATGTGATCTTCCATCGATACGGCAACCGCATCCGGCAGTTTCGCCAGCCAGCGGCGACCGACTTCATCGTCCGCATTAACAATCGCCTGCCCGCAATGGTGGGTTGAGTAGAGCAGCCATTTCGCCGCTTCGTAATGTTCCATATCACCGTGGTAATCGAGGTGATCGCGGCTCAGGTTGGTGAAGACCGAGGCGGCAAACTGCAGCGCGGCTACGCGATGCTGCACCAGCCCGTGGGAAGAGACTTCCATCGCGGCGAACGTCGCCCCCTGCCCTGCCAGGCCAGAGAGTACGTGTTGAACATCAACGGCCGAACCGGTGGTGTTTTCCGTTGGGATAACTTTCTCCAGCAGGCCATTGCCTACGGTTCCCATTACCGCGCTGGTTTCCCCCAGCAGCTGCGCCCACTGCGCCAGCAGCTGTGTCGTGGTGGTCTTACCGTTAGTCCCGGTGACGCCCACCAGGCGCAGTTGTTCCGAAGGCTGATGGTAAAAACGCCCGGCCAGCGCGGATAAGCGCTCGTTGAGTTGGCTCAGATAGATAACCGGCACACCGTGCATTTCACGGATTTCGCCGTCATGGGCCTCATCTTTGGCCTCAGCAATAATGGCAGCAACACCTTGCGCTATCGCCTGCGGGATATAACGACGCCCGTCCGCCTGATGACCTAAAACCGCGATAAAAAGATCGCCAGAAGCAGCCACCCGGCTGTCCAGCGTCATTTCTCGCAGAATTCGCTCCGGCGCATTTGGCACCCACGGAGCGAGAAGGTCGCGCAAATTACGATCTGCCACCTGTTCCCTCGCCTTGATTAATCACTAATTCACTTTTTTCAGCCGTTGCCAGCGCATCCGGTTCAATGTTCATGGTGCGCAGTACGCCGCCCATGATGGCACCGAAGACCGGCGCGGAAACGGCGCCGCCGTAGTATTTACCCGCCTGCGGATCGTTGATCACCACCACCAGCGCAAAGCGCGGATGGCTGGCGGGCGCAACGCCTGCGGTGTAAGCAATGTATTTGTTGATGTAGCGGCCGTCGGGCCCTACTTTTTTCGCCGTACCGGTTTTAATGGCGATGCGATAGCCTTTGATCGCCGCCTTCACGCCGCCGCCGCCGGGCAGCGCCACGCTTTCCATCATATGAACAACGGTACGAACGAGTGATTCCGGGAAGACGCGCTCGCCCGGAACCGGTGGATCAACTTTGGTAATCGACAGCGGGCGATATATGCCGTAGCTGCCGATCGTTGCGTAGACTCGCGCTAACTGTAACGGGGTTACCATTAGCCCATAGCCGAAAGAAAAGGTGGCCCTCTCTATGTCAGACCACCGTTGTTTTTGAGGGTATAAGCCACTGCGTTCTCCGACCAACCCCAAATTGGTCGCTTTTCCGAGTCCAAAACGTGAGTAAGTATCTACTAACGCTGAGGACGGCATCGCTAACGCCAGCTTAGAAACACCGACGTTACTCGACTTCTGTAGTACCCCGGTCAGGGTCAATTCGCTGTAGCGCGCCACGTCTTTGATTTCGTGGCCGTTAATTCGATAGGGAATGGTGTTCAGTACGGTATTTTCGTTAACAATGCCGCGCTGAAGCGCCGTCATCACCACCATCGGCTTCACCGTTGAGCCCGGCTCAAACACGTCGGTAATGGCGCGGTTACGCATCGTATCTTTGGAGGTACCCGCGAAATTATTCGGGTTGTACGACGGGCTGTTGGCCATCGCCAGCACTTCGCCGGTGTTAACGTCGACCAGAACCGCGGTACCTGACTCCGCTTTGTTGAACGCCACCGCATTATTCAGCTCGCGATACACCAGCGCCTGCAGGCGTTCGTCAATGCTCAGCGCCAGGTTATGCGCGGCCTGGCTATCGGTGGACGAAATATCTTCGATTACCCGACCATAGCGGTCTTTACGCACGATACGCTCGCCGGGCTGGCCGGTAAGCCACTTATCAAAGCTCTTCTCTACGCCCTCAATCCCCTGGCTATCGACGTTAGTGAAGCCAATGAGGTGAGCGGTTACTTCGCCAGACGGATAGTAGCGGCGGGACTCTTCCCGCAGATGAATCCCCGGCAGCTTCAATTTACGGATGTAGTCGGCCATATCAGGGTTCACCTGACGCGCCAGATAGATAAAACGCATCCGTGGATTGGTATTGATGCGCGATGCCAGCTGATCCAGCGGCATATTCAGCGCATCGGCCAGCGCCTTCCAGCGGTTGTCCAGGGTCACGCCCCCGGCTTCATGCAGCTCTTTCGGGTCAGCCCAGATAGCTTTTACCGGCACGCTCACCGCCAGCGGGCGGCCGGAACGATCGGTTATCATTCCGCGCGCGGTAGAGACTTCCTGCACGCGCAGAGAACGCATATCGCCCTGGCGTACCAGCATGTCCGGGCTAATCACCTGTAACCAGGCCACGCGGCCCAGCAGGAAGCCCAGCGCCAGCAGAATACAGCCGCACAGCAACGCAAAACGCCAACTGATAAAGTTGGCCTGTTCTTCCTGACGTTTTGCTTTTGGCGTTTTCGGCGCTGCTTTCATGCGTCGCAATAATCCTTATTTCTGTACAACGATATTTTCTTGTGATGGATCGACGTGCTGCATCTGCAGCTTCTCGGTCGCGATCCGCTCAACCCGACTGTGATCGCCGAGAGCATTTTCTTCGAGGATCAGGTTGCGCCATTCAATATCCAGCGCGTCGCGTTCCAGCACCAGCTGTTCGCGCTGCGCGGTTAAGAGGCGAGTATGGTGCGCCGTTGTCACCACCGTAATCGCCGTAATAATGATGCAAATGAACAGGCAGAGTGGCAGCTTCCCAAACCGCAGAAGGTCGTCTCCGATCACGCCAGGCAAAGCATGGCGCTCGTTGCTTCCTATCGACCCTTTCACCTTGCTTAGGGCTTCTGTCACTCTGCCGATCATGCGTTCGTCCTCTCTGCAATACGCAGAACTGAACTACGGGCACGAGGATTTTCAGCTACCTCTTTTTCGCCCGGCATCAACTTGCCTAATGCTCTTAGCTCACGGCCGCCCAGTTTTTTAAGCTGCTCTTCGGTCATCGGTAACCCTGCCGGAACCTGCGGACCGCGGCTTTGCTCGCGCATAAAGCGCTTCACAATACGGTCTTCCAGCGAGTGGAAACTGATGATTGAGAGCCGCCCGCCCGGGGCCAGCACGCTGAGCGAGCTTTTTAGCGCCTGCTCTATCTCCTCCAGTTCACTGTTCACCCAAATGCGCACCGCCTGGAAGGTACGGGTCGCGGGATGTTTGAATTTATCTTTCACCGGCGTCGCCGCCGCAACGACCTCCGCCAGCTCTTTGGTACGCGTCATCGGTTCCACGCGGTTGCGTTCAACGATGGCGCGGGCAATGCGTTTACCAAAGCGCTCTTCGCCGAAGGTTTTGATGACCCAGGCGATATCGGCTTCGTCGGCGGTTTGTAGCCATTCAGCGGCTGACTGGCCGCGCGTCGGATCCATGCGCATATCCAGCGGACCATCGCGCATAAAAGAGAAGCCACGTTCAGCGTCATCCAGCTGCGGTGAAGAAACGCCAAGATCGAGCAGAATACCGTCGATCTTGCCGGTTAGATTGCGCTCGCCAACATAGTCGGCCAGCTGAGAAAAAGGACCATGAACGATGGAAAAGCGGGGATCATCGATAGTTTTCGCGACGGCAATAGCCTGCGGGTCGCGATCGATCGCCAGCAGGCGTCCCTCCGCTCCCAGCTGGGAGAGAATCAGGCGCGAGTGACCGCCGCGGCCAAAGGTACCATCAATGTAGATACCGTCAGGACGAATATTCAGGCCGTTAACGGCTTCATCCAGAAGTACCGTAGTGTGTTTATAATTTTCCATCATTTTACAAAGACAAATCCTGCAGGCGCTCCGACAGTTCCCCGGAAGCGGACTGCTCAGCGTCGATATCTTCCTTGACCCGTTGATACCAGGTCGTTTCGTCCCACAGCTCAAACTTATTGAACTGCCCGACCAGCATCACTTCTTTTGTCAGCCCGGCGTGTTGCCGCAGCACCGGGGCGATTAATAGCCTCCCGGCGCTATCCATCTGACATTCGCTGGCATGTCCCAGAAGCAAACGCTGTACGCGCCGCTCGGTGGGGTTCATGCTCGATAAACGCGATAATTTTTGCTCGATGATTTCCCATTCAGGCAAAGGGTAAAGCAGCAGGCACGGGTGATGGATGTCAATGGTGCATACCAATTGACCGGAAGCGTTCTCGATCAGCCCGTCGCGGTAGCGCGTCGGTACGGCCAGACGGCCTTTACTGTCGAGATTGACTAACGTTGCCCCACGGAACATGCCAGCCTCACCCCTTTTCGCCACTTTACCCCACAAATTCCCACAAGAAGGAGTTTACGGAGCGGAGGAAAAGCTTGTCAAGCCAGCACGGATGCCAACAGAGCTCAAAAACCCATTATTTACAGCCGATATTCGCCCTGAGGAAAAATCAACCAACAAACGAGGCAAATTAACGTTATGAATATCGGTAAGAAAACAACCAACAAACTTGTAACGGTTAAAGCAGCAAAATATCTTCGAAGGGAAAATATAAAGTGTCAGTTTGCGACGCGAGCGGCATTTTAGGCCATTCTGATGACCGTTAACAGCACCAGTTTTCACAGGAGAGGCACTCTTACTGCGGGGTACAGCGCTTATCGCTACCATAATAGCGAGGAAATGAGTGTTAATTCAGCAACTCACCCGCTGAATGTAACAAAATAATACAAATAAATACGCTAATCCTTTTATGGGCTAATTAAACCGCAAAATAAATGGCGCGAAGAATAAAATTAAAAGAGATGTCAGGAAGATTAAGGATTTGTCTGAAAGATCCTTAACCCTGCAATTTTTACGTCATCTTAGCGGATTATCGCCAGACGCGTCTCCGTCTGGCGAATGCTCTACGAATAATCCTGGTCACGCGCTTAGCGGCGATTCAGGCTGCCGCGACGATAAAGATTGCGCCGGATACGGCTTAACCCAGGTTTCGGCTTACGCGGTTCATCAAGGCTGGCGAGCACGATCTCCAGCACGCGCTCCGCCACGTCGCGGTGGCGCTGGGCTACGGCTAAAACGGGACACTGGAGGAAATCCAGCAGCTCATTATCGCCAAAAGTGGCAATAGCCAGCTCGGAAGGCAGCTTCCCTTCCCGGCGCAGCGTGACGTCCATCACGCCCTGCAGCAGCGGAAACGAAGTCGTAAACAGCGCCTGAGGCATTGGATGCGTTTCCAGCCACTTTTCAAAGAGCTGCGCCGCGGCTTCGCGCTCGTAGCTGTTTGCATAGAGGAAATGCACCTCTCGCGGATCGTCCTTCCATGCCGTACGGAATCCCTGCTCGCGCAGGAAGCTCACCGAAAGCTCCGGCAGCGCGCCAAGGTACAGCACCGTTTCAGCCGGAAACTTACGCAATTCCGCGCCGAGCATTTCAGCATCGTCCTGATCGGCGCCCACCACGCTGGTGAAGTGCTCTCGATCGAGCGCGCGGTCGAGCGCGACAATCGGGAACGGATCGTTAGCCCAGCGCTGATAGAACGGATGTTCAGGCGGTAATGAGGTAGAAACGATTATCGCGTCGACCTGACGCTGCAGCAGATGCTCAATGCAGCGCATTTCGTTATCCGGCTGATCCTCGGAGCAGGCGATCAATAGCTGATAGCCGCGCTGGCGCGCCTGACGCTCCAGGTAATTAGCGATGCGCGTATAGCTGGTGTTTTCCAGGTCCGGGATAACCAGACCAATGGACCGCGTACGTCCTGCACGCAAGCCTGCAGCAACCGCATTCGGATGATAGTTGTGCTCACGAACCACCGCCATCACCTTTTCAACAGTTTTATCGCTAACGCGATACTGCTTCGCTTTCCCATTAATCACATAGCTAGCGGTCGTTCGCGAGACACCGGCCAGCCGGGCGATTTCATCCAGTTTCACAATTGCCCCTTGGGTAATAAGTACAGAACATAACCATTCTTCAGGTATGGATTCGTTTTTATAACATCTAAGCGCAGAAAAGTAAGCGCAGCAACCGCTTTAGTCCACAGTTCCCACCGATTTCGCAAAAAAATAGCCCGACAGGCTGTGTCGGGCTATTTTTACGTCGGTTTCAGCGGCTCAGCGCATGATTTTGTCGCCGCGCGACAATCCGACTACGCCCGAGCGGGCGACTTCAACAATTCGCGCCACGTCGCGCAGCGAAGCCAAAAACGCATCCAGCTTATCGCTGGTTCCCGCCAGCTGAACGGTATAGATAGACGGCGTGACGTCGATAATTTGCCCACGGAAGATTTCCGTATTGCGCTTGACCTCATCGCGTCCATAGCCGCTGGCCTGGACCTTCACCAGCATAATTTCACGCTCAACGTGCGCGCCTTGTCCGAGCTCGTTAACGCGCAGCACGTCGACCAGCTTGTGCAGCTGCTTTTCTATCTGCTCAATCGCTTTCTCATCGCCAACGGTTTGAATCGTCATTCTGGATAACGTCGGATCGTCCGTCGGCGCTACCGTCAGGCTTTCAATATTATAACCGCGCTGTGAAAAGAGGCCGATCACGCGGGATAGCGCGCCCGATTCGTTCTCCAGTAATACTGATAATATCCGGCGCATAATCAGGTCCTCTCCGTTTTGCTCAGCCACATCTCGTCCATACCGCCGCCGCGAATCTGCATGGGGTATACATGCTCACTGCCGTCAACCGTTACATCAACGAAAACCAGTCGATTATTACGCACCTGCTCCAGCGCCTCAGCGAGTTTCGCTTCCAGCTCCTGCGGGTCGCTGATACGAATCCCCACGTGGCCGTAGGCTTCCGCGACGCGAGCAAAATCAGGCAATGACTCCATATAGGATTGTGAATGACGGCCAGAGTAAAGCATATCCTGCCACTGCTTCACCATCCCGAGGTAGCGGTTATTGAGGTTCAGCACCAGCACCGGCAGCTCGTACTGCAGCGCGGTGGAGAGCTCCTGAATATTCATCTGGATGCTGCCATCGCCGGTCACGCAAATCACCGTTTCTTCCGGCAGCGCCATCTTCACGCCCAGCGCGGCGGGAAGGCCAAATCCCATCGTTCCCAGACCACCTGAGTTGATCCAGCGCCGCGGTTTGTCGAAAGGATAATAAAGCGCCGCGAACATCTGATGCTGACCCACATCGGACGTCACGTACGCATCGCCGTGCGTCAGCCGCCAGATGGTCTCAATTACCGCCTGCGGTTTAATCTTGCCGCTTTGCGTGTCGTACTGCAGGCAATGACGCGCGCGCCACTGCTCAATCTGCTGCCACCAGTCGCGGATTTCATCCAGCGGCTGCTGCGTCTCTTCATGGTCGAGCAGTTCCAGCATCTGTTCCAGCACCAGGCGGGCGTCGCCAACGATAGGCACGTCGGCAGGAACGGTCTTGGATATCGAAGTGGGATCGATATCAATATGCAGCACCGTCGCGTTCGGACAGTACCGGGCCAGATTATTCGTTGTACGATCGTCGAAGCGCACGCCGACGGCGAAAATCACGTCGGAATGGTGCATGGTCATATTGGCTTCATAAGTCCCATGCATGCCCAGCATCCCTAACGCCTGCTGGTGCGAGGCAGGGAAGGCGCCCAGCCCCATCAGCGAAGACGCCACCGGCAGCTTCAGTTTCTCAACCAGCGCGAACAGCTGCGGTTCACATTGCGCATTAATCGCCCCGCCACCGACGTAAACCACCGGTTTTTTGGCCGCCACCAGCGTCTGCAGCGCACGTTTAATCTGCCCTTTATGACCCGACGTCGTCGGATTATAAGAGCGCATGCTGACCGTATCTGGCCAGGCGTACGGCAGTTTTTTCGCCGGATTGAGAATATCTTTCGGTAGATCCACGACGACCGGGCCGGGACGCCCGCTGGCCGCCAGCCAGAACGCTTTTTTCAGCACGCCGGGAATATCTTCGGTTTGCTTAACCAGAAAGCTGTGTTTTACCACCGGTCGGGAGATCCCCACCATGTCGCACTCCTGGAAAGCATCGTAGCCAATTAAGGACGTCGCGACCTGGCCGGAAAGAATCACCAGCGGAATGGAATCCATATAAGCCGTCGCAATGCCGGTAATCGCGTTAGTCGCCCCCGGACCCGAGGTCACCAGGACTACCCCGACCTCGCCCGTTGCGCGCGCAAGGCCATCCGCCATATGCACGGCAGCTTGCTCATGGCGGACCAGTACGTGATCGATTCCGCCAAGGGTATGTAACGCATCATAGATATCGAGGACCGCGCCCCCGGGATAACCGAACACCTGCTTGACGCCCTGATCGACCAGCGACTGGACGACCATTTCGGCTCCTGACAACATCTCCATGGTTTGCCTCCCGGCTTATAGTTTTTAACGACAGCGGAATCCGATTTCCGCGCGCTCGCACAAGACGAAGCGCAAAAGCTTCGTCCTGAGGTGAATAGACTGCATGCCGTTACCATAACTGCTCGCTAACGGGCAGGCAATTGGCGACCGTCGGCACCTAAGAGGCATTAAAAGGATAAAAGAAAGGTTCGCAGCTAAAACACGGTGAAAAACTTCGGAGATAAGAAAATATGATAGTCAATGCTCGGGGAAAATAACCAACTACAGCAAATCATCCATTTTTTAACGGGCAGCGCCGGGGGCGGACAAGCGCAAACAGAATAAAATTCTACGTTTAGTGATTTTTGTCACACAAAGCAGGAGCCGAAGCCCCCGTTTGTATCGCGACCGTTTAGCGCTGGCAGATATTGACCAGCAATTCTTCCATCCACTGATGCCCTTTATCACGGCCCGCCGCTTCATGCCATGAAAGATAGCAGGTACGGCTATTCACTTTCAGCGGCAACGGTAATATTTGCAGATCCAGCTTATCGGCAAACTCGCTGGCTAACCAGCGCGGTGCGATAGCAACCATATTGGTCTGGGAAACCACATTTAATACGCTGACCATCGCGTTACCTTGATAAGCAATACGCGATTGTTTATCCGCGGTGTCATACCACGGCTGGCTAAATGAAGCGTAGCGATCGAGCGCGACAACCGCGTGCTCCTCCTGATAAATATCATTTTCCATCATTGGGCCAGAAATACGCGGATGTTTCCGGCTCGCCACCAGCACCATTTCATCTTTAAATAAAGGCACGCAGGCAAACTCAGGGCGACGAAACTCTTCATAACCAATAACGAATTCAATTTCCTGATAACGTAATTGATGTTCCGTGTTTTGATTCAATGCCGATTTAAAGACCAAATGAATGTTGGGCGCAATCTCGCCAACTTTATTGAAAATAACCGAAGTCAATGCATTATCCAGCGGGCTGCAAACGCATAAATTAAAGACCCGCTCGCTGCTGAGCGGCTCGAAGCCCGAGCCCGGCAACTCGTTCTGCACTAATTGTAATGCCTGTCGTACAGAACCAAATAGCTGATAAGCACGCGCCGTTGGCTGGATGCCGCGCCCATAACGAACAAACAGCTCATCATTAAACATCACTTTCAGTCTTGATACGGCATTGCTGACCGCCGGCTGCGACATCCCCAGGGAATGTGCCGCACGGGTGATATTTTGTTCCTGCATTACCGCATCAAATACGGTTAACAGATTCAGGTCGACCATTCTCAGCTGAGGTTTTGCGTTTTCCACCTCTGAGTCCGGCTTATATTCAGTATTTTCTTTTAACATATTTAACTCCACTGTCACGCTAAATTCCCTTTGCCAAAGTGCAGTAATTAATTCTGAAAATATCATTTACCATGCATATGACATTTACAAAAGGGCAAAGATGAATTTTAGGAATATATTAAGGTTATGAGTGGCGACGAAAATTCTGCAGTTGAACGTACTCGCAACCCCCTAACCATATTGTTTACTTGATAAAACCAAGTGTACCCATAAATATCAAAAATAAACAATAACAGCAGCGGTTAACTATAATTTAAGCACTATTACAATATCGGTTTAAGCTGCCCTTAACATTCACATTTTATTATCATTGATAATTCCCCCTTACAAACATGGACACATTCAGCAAACAAATAAATTCAGCTATTTCATTAAGATATGATTCTGGCCAGGCGCGCTATCCTTGCGGCTCTCAGCGAAAATCAAAATTATCAAATAGTGAAAATATCTCAACATGCACTGATGTCCTAAAAAGGATCATCGGCAAAAAAGCGCGATCGTCAGCACAATTAGCTAATTCTTCTCGCGGGTAAAAAGACCTTTTCTTCACCCAAGGGTTGACATCAAACCCCATATCCAGTAACTCTAAATGCATAACGATTTCATCTGGAGCATGACGCAATGATTCGCAGCATTCGCTTTCTCAGCCTACTACTACTAAACGCATCCATTTTGCGCGGTAGGCTGTTGGGCGACGTTCATCGTTAAGTCATCTTCCAGCAAGACTATAAAACCCGCGCCAATGCGCGGGTTTTTTTATGCTCGTAAGCAAGGCGCCAGGACACAGACCAAGGATCTAAACCATGAGCCAGCAAGTCATTATTTTCGATACGACCTTACGCGACGGTGAACAAGCGTTACAAGCCAGCCTGAGTGTGAAAGAGAAACTGCAGATTGCTATGGCCCTGGAGCGGATGGGCGTTGACGTCATGGAAGTGGGCTTCCCAGTCTCGTCTCCAGGCGACTTTGAATCCGTGCAAACCATCGCGCGCACGATCAAAAACAGCCGCGTTTGCGCCCTGGCCCGCTGCGTAGAAAAAGATATCGATGTTGCAGCAGAATCATTAAAAGTGGCGGAAGCGTTCCGTATTCACACTTTTATCGCCACCTCGCCGATGCATATCGCCACCAAGCTGCGCAGTAACCTGGATGAGGTTATTGAACGTGCCATCTATATGGTGAAGCGCGCACGCAACTACACTGACGATGTCGAGTTTTCCTGTGAAGACGCTGGCCGTACGCCGATTGCCGATCTGGCTCGCGTCGTTGAAGCCGCGATTAATGCAGGCGCAACGACCATCAATATTCCGGATACCGTCGGCTACACCATGCCGTTCGAATTCGCCAACATCATCACCGGTTTGTACGAACGCGTGCCTAACATCGACAAGGCCATTATCTCCGTCCATACCCATGACGACTTAGGCATCGCGGTCGGTAACGCCCTCGCAGCGGTCCACGCCGGCGCTCGCCAGGTTGAAGGCGCGATGAACGGTATCGGCGAACGCGCCGGCAACTGCTCGCTGGAAGAAGTGATCATGGCGATTAAAGTGCGCAAAGACATTATGAATGTGCACACCCGCATTAATCACCAGGAAATCTGGCGTACCAGCCAGACCGTCAGCCAGATTTGCAATATGCCGATCCCTGCCAACAAAGCTATCGTCGGAACCGGCGCCTTTGCCCACTCTTCCGGTATTCACCAGGACGGCGTGCTGAAGAATCGCGAAAACTACGAAATCATGACGCCGGAATCTATCGGCCTGAACCAGGTGCAGCTGAACCTGACCTCACGCTCCGGCCGCGCGGCGGTGAAACACCGTATGGAAGAGATGGGCTATAAAGACACCGACTACAACATGGACCATCTGTATGACGCGTTCCTCAAGCTGGCGGATAAAAAGGGCCAGGTATTTGACTATGACCTGGAAGCGTTAGCCTTCATTAATAAACAGCAGGAAGAACCGGAGCATTTCCGCCTGGATTACTTCAGCGTGCAGTCCGGCTCCAGCGATATCGCAACCGCCTCCGTGAAGCTGGCATGCGGTGATGAAACAAAAGCTGAGGCCGCCAACGGTAACGGCCCGGTGGACGCCATTTATCAGGCCATTAACCGCATCACCGGCTATGAGATTGAGCTGGTCAAATATGACCTCAACGCCAAGGGTCAGGGTAAGGATGCGCTGGGCCAGGTGGACATCGTGGCGAACTACAACGGCCGCCGCTTCCACGGCGTGGGTCTGGCGACGGATATCGTGGAATCTTCCGCGAAAGCCATGGTTCACGTCCTGAACAATATCTGGCGCGCCGCTGAAGTCGAAAAAGAATTGCAACGCAAAGCTCAGAATAAAGAGAACAATAAGGAAACCGTGTAATGTCGAAGAATTACCATATTGCTGTTTTACCAGGTGATGGTATTGGCCCGGAAGTCATGAACCAGGCGATGAAAGTACTGGAAGCCGTTCGCCACCGTTTTGATATGCGCATTACCACCAGCCAGCACGACGTCGGCGGTGTCGCCATCGATCGTCAGGGCACTCCCCTGCCGCAGACTACCGTCGAAGGCTGCGAACAGGCCGACGCGATCCTGTTTGGCTCCGTTGGCGGACCGAAATGGGAGCACCTGCCGCCCGCGGAGCAGCCGGAGCGCGGCGCGCTGCTGCCCCTGCGTAAGCATTTCAAATTATTCAGCAACCTGCGCCCGGCTAAGCTGTACCAGGGCCTGGAAGAGTTTTGCCCGCTGCGCGCCGATATCGCCGCTAACGGCTTCGACATTTTATGCGTCCGCGAACTGACCGGCGGCATTTACTTCGGCCAGCCGAAAGGCCGTGAAGGTAGCGGCCAGCATGAGAAAGCGTTCGATACCGAGGTGTATCATCGCTTTGAGATTGAGCGTATCGCCCATATTGCGTTCGAGTCCGCCCGCAAGCGTCGCCACAAAGTGACCTCGATTGATAAAGCAAACGTGCTGCAGTCTTCTATTTTGTGGCGTGAAATCGTTAGTGAAGTCAGTAAGCAGTATCCTGACGTTGAGCTGTCGCATATGTATATCGACAACGCCACCATGCAGCTGATCAAAGATCCGTCCCAGTTTGACGTCCTGCTGTGCTCCAATCTTTTCGGCGACATCCTGTCTGACGAATGCGCCATGATTACCGGTTCAATGGGCATGCTGCCGTCCGCCAGCCTCAACGAGCAAGGCTTTGGTTTATATGAACCCGCAGGCGGCTCCGCGCCGGATATCGCCGGTAAAAACATCGCTAACCCCATCGCGCAGATCCTCTCCCTGGCGCTGCTGCTGCGCTATAGCCTGGATGCCGATAACGCGGCAACCGCGATTGAAAATGCGATCAACCGCGCATTAGAAGAAGGCGTACGCACCGGCGATTTAGCGCGCGGCGCGACGGCGGTCAGTACCGATGAAATGGGCGATATCATTGCCCGCTATGTCGCTGAAGGGGTGTAATCATGGCGAAGACGTTATACGAAAAGTTGTTTGATGCTCACGTGGTTTATGAAGCGCAAAACGAAACCCCGCTGCTGTACATTGACCGTCATCTGGTTCACGAAGTGACCTCGCCGCAGGCGTTTGACGGTCTGCGCGCCCACAAACGCCCGGTACGTCAGCCGGGCAAAACCTTCGCCACGATGGATCACAACGTTTCAACGCAGACGAAAGACATTAACGCGTCCGGCGAAATGGCGCGTATCCAGATGCAGGAGTTAATTAAAAACTGCAAAGAGTTCGGCGTGGAACTGTACGATCTGAACCACCCTTTCCAGGGCATCGTCCACGTGATGGGGCCGGAACAGGGCGTCACCCTGCCGGGTATGACCATCGTCTGCGGCGACTCACACACGGCAACCCATGGCGCATTCGGCGCGCTGGCCTTCGGTATCGGCACCTCTGAAGTCGAGCACGTCCTGGCTACGCAAACGCTGAAGCAGGGCCGCGCTAAAACCATGAAGATCGAAGTCAAAGGTAAAGCGGCTCCGGGCATCACCGCCAAAGACATCGTTCTGGCGATCATCGGTAAAACCGGCAGCGCCGGCGGTACCGGGCACGTTGTTGAATTTTGCGGCGAAGCCATTCGCGATTTAAGCATGGAAGGCCGCATGACCCTGTGCAATATGGCTATCGAAATGGGCGCGAAAGCAGGCCTGGTCGCGCCTGACCAGACCACATTTGATTACGTGAAAGGCCGCCTGCACGCGCCGAAAGGCAAGGATTTTGACGAAGCCGTCGCTTACTGGAAAACCCTGACCACCGATGATGGCGCGACATTTGACAGCGTTGTCACCCTGCAGGCGGAAGAGATTGCCCCGCAGGTCACCTGGGGCACCAACCCAGGCCAGGTCATCTCCGTCACCGATATCATCCCGGACCCGGCATCATTCACCGACCCGGTAGAGCGCGCGAGCGCGGAAAAAGCGCTGGCCTATATGGGCCTGAAATCTGGCGTACCGTTAACCGACGTGGCGATTGATAAAGTCTTTATCGGCTCCTGCACCAACTCGCGTATCGAAGACTTACGCGCGGCGGCCGAAATCGCGAAAGGCCGCAAAGTCGCGCCGGGCGTTCAGGCGCTGGTCGTGCCAGGCTCTGGTCCGGTAAAAGCGCAGGCCGAAGCCGAAGGCCTGGATAAAATCTTTATTGAAGCCGGTTTTGAGTGGCGTTTACCCGGCTGCTCCATGTGCCTGGCGATGAACAACGACCGCCTGAACCCGGGCGAGCGCTGCGCCTCCACCAGCAACCGTAACTTTGAAGGCCGTCAGGGCCGCGGCGGGCGCACTCACCTGGTCAGCCCGGCCATGGCAGCCGCGGCGGCCGTTACCGGTCATTTCGCCGATATCCGTAGCTTGAAATAAGGAAACCATCATGGCAGAGAAATTTACCCAACATACCGGCCTGGTGGTTCCGCTGGACGCCGCGAACGTCGATACCGATGCAATCATTCCAAAGCAGTTCCTGCAGAAAGTCACGCGTACCGGTTTTGGCGCCCATCTGTTTAACGACTGGCGCTTCCTGGACGACAAAGGCGAACAGCCTAACCCGGAATTCGTGCTGAACTTCCCGGAATATAAAGGCGCCTCTATCCTGCTGGCGCGGGAAAACTTCGGCTGCGGCTCTTCGCGCGAGCACGCGCCGTGGGCGCTGACCGATTACGGTTTTAAAGTCGTCATCGCGCCGAGCTTCGCCGATATCTTCTACGGCAACAGCTTTAACAATCAGCTGCTGCCGGTCACCCTGAGCGAAGCGCAGGTCGATGAGCTGTTTAAGCTGGTCCACTCTCAGCCGGGCATTAAGTTTGAAGTCGATCTGGAAGCCGAAGTGGTTAAAGCAGGCGATAAATCTTACAGCTTTAAAATTGACGCTTTCCGCCGCCACTGCATGCTGAACGGTCTGGACAGCATCGGCCTGACTTTGCAGCATGAAGAGGCGATCTCAGCCTATGAGAAAAAACAGCCGGCCTTTATGAATTAAGGCAGCCGCCATGTATATCTCAGCCCGGACCGCGATCCGGGCTTTTTTTTCGCCGGTAAAAATGAGATCTGGCGCACATATATCAATATTCGTCGCTATAACGGGGCGACATTTTCGCCGCGATAAAAATAAATCATTATCAATTGGGCATCTATTCAATCATTCCCCTACTCTTTTTGTGTCATTCCACAAGTACAAGTAAAAAATCGATTGAAATATTTAAGGTAAAAACACTAATGTGTAAATAAATTGTTAATCCCATAGAATCACGCTATAGCTCCGCGCAAAAAAAAGCATTATTTTTCTATTAAACGCCTCGTTATCTTTCCCCACAGAGAAATATTAACTTTGGACAGGCCAGAATCGCCGTAAAAGGCTATCAGGCATCCAGTGGAGAGAGCATATGAGCCACTATCCCCATCTTTTTTCCCCGTTGACCATTAACGGAATGACAATAAAAAACCGCATCATCATGCCGCCAATGGGCACTAACCTGGCGAGCCTGAACGGGGAAGTCACGCAGGAGCAGATTGACTACTATGAGCTACGCGCGCGGGGCGGCACAGGACTCATCACTATCGAGAATATTTGCATCGATTTTCCTTTCGCCTCTAACGGCACTACGCAGCTGCGTATCGATAACGATCAATATATTCCGCGCCTGTTCAAATTAACCGAAACCTTACATAAACACGGCGCCTGCGTCAGTATTCAATTAAACCACGCCGGCGCGTCGGCCTATGCGTATCGCCTGAACGGCGAAATGCCGCTGTCTTCTTCCAGCACGCCGTCCAAAAAGAACGGGAATATCCCCCGCCCGATGACGCACGATGAGATATATCATGCCGTCGATAAATTTGGTGACGCGGCGGAGCGCGTTCGCCGCGCTGGATTCGACTGCGTGGAAATTCACGCCGGCCACTCTTATTTAATTAGCCAGTTTTTATCACCGCTGTTTAATAAGCGCACCGATGAATTTGGCGGCAGCGTAGAGAATCGCGCCAGAATATTAACCCTAATCGTCGATAAGGTACGGGCCTGCGTAGGCCCGCGTTTTCCGGTCAGCCTGCGTATTAGCGCCGATGACTTTCTGAAAGGTGGAAATACGCTCGAAGACTCCTTGCAGATCCTCGAACTGTGCCAGGAAAAAGTGGATATTATCAACGTCTCCGCCGCGCAAAACGACAACCTCAATTTCCAGATTGACCAGATGTCTCTGGAAGATGGCTGGAAGCGCTATCTCTCTCGCGCGGTACGCGACAAATTCCACAAGCCCACGGTGATTGCCGGCAACATCCGTACCCCGAAAGTCGCCGAAGATATTATCGCCAGCGGCGATGCCGACCTGATTGCCATTGGCCGCGGCCTGATCGCCGAGCCGGAGTGGGTGCAAAAAGTTCAAAGCGGCAACGAACGTTTGATGCGGAAATGCATCTCCTGCAACATTGGCTGCGCGGATCACCGCATCGCCCGCTCCCGCCCTCTTCGCTGCTCGATCAACCCGGATATCATCCACGGCGACGCGTATAAGCAGCAGCGCGTGATCCGCGATACCAACGTCGTGGTCATCGGCGCGGGTACGGCGGGAATGGAAGCGGCCTGCACCGCGGCTGAAGTCGGCTGCCATACCTGGCTGCTGGAAGAGAAGCATAGCATCGGCGGACTGGCCAGCGAGATCTCCCTGCTGCCGGAGAAAAAGCGTATCGCTGATTTTCCGCAGTTTATGAAAAACCGTATCACCTCGCTCGATAACCTGATGCTGCAGGTCGGCAGACGCGCCACCGTGGCGTCCGTTTCCGCTCTTCGCCCGGATTTAATCGTCAACGCCACCGGTTCAGTGCCCCTGCTGCCGCCCATTGAAGGACTGCGCGAGAACATCGATGTCGAAGGCGGGAACGTCTTCTCCATTACCAACATGATTCATCATCTGGACCAGTTTGCCGATGCTACAGGTAAACGCATCGCCGTCGTCGGCGCAGGCGCCGTGGGTCTGGACGTCATCGAGTACTTCTCCGCGCGCGGTGCCAGCGCCGTGCTTATCGAGATGCAGGACGCGCCGGGTCGCGATCTGGACATCATTACCAAAAACGCCATGTTGACCATGCTGGATGAACATCACGTGGAACAGCACATGCGCACGCAGCTGGTTGCCGTCACCCCGAAGCATTTCACCGTTAAAAATGCGGATGGCACCTTCGACATTCCTTTCGATTACGGCTTCGTCTGCCTGGGAATGTGCGCCAACACCGCCGGTCTCACTGAGATTGAACAATGGGCCAGAGCCAATAACGTAAAAATAATGAACATCGGCGACAGCCTGATGGCCCGGCGAATCATTGATGGCGTGCGCGAAGGGCGCAACGTGCTGGACACCCTCGAAGATATGGGGGCTCTCGGCAACCGCGAATCGACAAAAATTCCATTTCTAACATATTGAGGATTTTATCATGGCAGAACGTATTACCGGACATACCGAGCTGATTGGCCTGATTGCGACTCCGATTCGCCACAGCATGTCGCCAACCATGCATAACGAAGCTTTTGCTCATCTGGGGCTGGACTACGTTTACCTGGCGTTCGAAGTCGGTAACGAAGAGCTGAAAGACGTGGTACAGGGCTTTCGCGCGTTAAAACTGCGCGGCTGTAACGTCTCCATGCCGAACAAAACGGAGATTTGCCAGTATCTGGACAAGCTCTCGCCGGCGGCAGAACTGGTTGGCGCGGTGAATACCGTGGTGAACGACAATGGCGTACTGACCGGCCACATTACCGATGGCACCGGCTATATGCGCGCGCTCAAAGAAGAGGGCATTGATATCATCGGCAAAAAAATGACCGTTCTGGGCGCAGGCGGCGCGGCAACCGCGCTCTGCGTTCAGGCCGCGCTCGATGGCGTCAAAGCGATCTCCATCTTTAACCGCAAAGATAAGTTCTTCGCCAATGCAGAACAGACCGTCGCCAAAATCCGTAACAACACCAACTGCGAGATCCACCTGTTCGATCTGGACGATCATGACAAACTGCGCGCGGAAATCGACAGCAGCGTCATTCTGACCAACGCCACCGGCGTGGGTATGAAACCGTTTGAAGGCCAGATGCTGCTGCCTGATGACAGCTTCCTGCGCCCGGATCTGATCGTTTCTGACGTGGTCTATAACCCGCGCAAAACTTATCTGCTGGAAGTGGCCGAGAAAAAAGGCTGCCGCACCATCAACGGTCTGGGGATGATGCTCTGGCAAGGCGCGCGCGCTTTTGAAATCTGGACGGGCAAAGAAATGCCGGTTGAACACGTCAAAAATATCCTGTTCTAAGGATGGGCGCGATGAAAAATCCATATGTCCCAACGGCGGCTGGGCTCTATCTTAACTACCTGATCCACGGCATGGGGGTTTTGTTAATCACCCTCAATATGGCAAATCTGCAGGAACAGTGGGGAACCGACGCTGCCGGCGTCTCCATCGTCATTTCGTCGCTCGGGATCGGTAAGCTCGCCACGATCGTCACAGGATTCCTGTCCGACCGTTTTGGCCGTAAACCTTTTATCTATCTCGGCATCGCCAGCTATCTGGTGTTTTTCCTCGGTATTTTACTGACGAAAAACATTTATATGGCCTACTTCTTCGGCATTATGGCCGGTCTGGCAAACAGCTTCCTCGATTCCGGAACCTATCCGGCGTTGATGGAGTCTTTCCCTAACTCCGCCAGCCGGGCAAATGTGCTGATCAAAGCCTTTGTCTCTGCCGGGCAGTTCCTGCTGCCGTTCATTATCGGTGCGCTGATTTGGGCGAATATGTGGTACGGATGGTCGTTTATTATCGCCGCTGTATTGATGATCATTAGCGCTATCTACCTGATAAAAATGCCTTTCCCGGACCATCGGGCGAAAAAGGAAACCGCAGAAAAATCGTCGGCCGCCGCCGTTGCCCCGCAGGCGAACGCCGGCAAGCTGGATATGGCCATCTTTACCCTGTACGGCTATATCGGTATGGCGACTTTTTATCTGGTCAGCCAGTGGTTAGCGCAGTACGGCGAGTTCGTTGCCGGCATCCCGCACGAGTCGGCCATTAAACTCCTGAGCGTCTATACTGCCGGTTCCCTGACGTGCGTGTTCGTCACCGCGGCCTTTGTCAAAGAGGTATTTAGCTCGGCCGTCGCCATGATCGTTTACACTTTCCTGTCGATGATGTCACTGCTGATCGTTTGCCTGTTCCCTACGCCGATGATAGTGACCGGCTTCGCCTTTGTCATCGGCTTTGCCGCCGCCGGCGGCGTGCTGCAGATAGGCGCGACCATTATGGCCATGAGCTTCCCGAACGGAAAAGGCAAAGCCACCGGGATCTTTTATACCGCAGGAAGTCTGGCCAGCTTTACGATCCCGCTGATCACGGCAAAACTGTCGAAGATGGGTATCGCCAGCATTATGTGGTTCGATCTTCTGATCGCGATCGTCGGCTTTGTGATCGCCCTGTACATCGGTTATCGTCAGCTTCAGGTTCGCGCCGCTGCAAAAACATCCCGGGTTGCAGCAACCGCCTGATGGTCAATGACAAAAAGAATAATGGATACCAACATGACTCAAGCAGTAACAGTAAAAAACATCACCTTCCAGGAAGGGGAAACCTTAATCTGCGTACCGCTGATCGGCAAAACGCTCGCCGAGCTGCAGACTAACGCGCGCGCGCTGGCTACCGCCGGAGCCGATATTATCGAGTGGCGCGTCGATCACTTCACCCAGGTCAGAGAAACGGAGCAGGTACTGCTGGCGCTGGGCGAGATTCGCCAGCTGCTGAAAGAGATCCCGCTGCTGTTCACCTTCCGCAGTAAAAAAGAGGGTGGCGAAACGGAAATCAGCGACGAAGCCTATTTTGAGCTGAATCGCCAGGCGGCCGTTAGCGGTCTGACCGACGTGATTGATATCGAGCTGTTCAACGACGAAGCGCAAATTCGCTCGCTGGTGAGCGATGCCCACGCTGCGGGCGTCAAAGTTATCATGAGCAATCATGATTTCCATAAAACGCCGGCTCAGGAAGATATCATCTACCGCCTGCGCCGCATGCAGGATCTTGGCGCTGACCTGCCGAAGATCGCGGTTATGCCGCAGTCGCCGCAGGATGTCCTGACCCTGCTCTCGGCAACCCTGACGATGAAAGAGAAGTACGCGACTCGGCCGTTAATCACCATGTCGATGGGTAAATCCGGTGGCGTGAGCCGGGTAACCGGCCGTTTGTTCGGTTCAGCAATGACCTTCGGTACCGTCGGCCAGGCTTCTGCGCCAGGGCAAATCGCCATTACCCAACTGCGTGAACTGATGGATATTCTTTCCTGATAAAACATCGCCCGGGGGTTACCCTCCGGGCGATGTTGCTAGCGGATTTTTTGGCTGTCATTAATAATGACATCTTTAAATGACTGAATCGCCGGAGAAAGTACCCGCTCTTTCATCGTTGCCAGATAGATATAACGCGGAGGAATCGCATTTTTAATCGTCAGGATATGCACGTTGTAATACGAGAGCGCGGAAATTCGCGGCATAATAGCAATACCGTAATCAATACTGACCAGCCCCGCCATCGCCGTATCCTCATCAACGTAGCAGGCAATATCCGGCACCAGCTTTTGCTGCATAAACACGTTATCAATAAAGGGGCGTAACCCGCTATTTTCTGAAAAATAGATATAGGGATAGTGGATAGTCTCCACCAGGTCGACTTCATTTTCATAGAGCCTGGCCAGAGGGTGATCTTTTGCCGTCACCACGACCAGCTCCTGCTGAATAATAGGAATAAAGTCGATATCAGGCTCATCCGCAATATAGGAACAAATCGCCAGATCGCTTTTCCCGGCCTTCAGTTCCTGCAGAAGCGTTAACGACGTTCCCTGAGTAAAAGAAAATGTCACATTGTGACGAGATGGTGAAAGGGAATATTTATTAATTAACTGCGGAACAACATATTCGCCCATGGTGTAAATGAACGCAATGCGAATATTCTCCTTGTTCTCGTCGCTATTTTTTTGCAACGTCATGCGGCCATTCTCTAATGAGGCCAGGGCATCTTCGACGTAGGGCAGAAAGCGCTTACCATTCTGCGTAATTTTGACATTACGCCCTTTCCTGGCAAATAGCGCCACGCCAAGCTCTTTCTCCAGTTCAGATATGGCGTGGCTTAGCGAGGGTTGAGTGATAAAAAGACTGGAGGCGGCTTCAGTGTAGTGCTCGGTTTCTGCCAGCCGCTTAAAATAATAAAGTTGCTTTAGGTTCATTATTTTTGCTCGTATAATATAAGAATAAAACTCATGCCCCTAATATACCATACAGGCTATCGATGATGAGCCGAAAAGGAGAAATATCGGGGTCATATCAAATATTGTTATGCCATGTCACAGAAGCCGTAACAAAGCGTGACTTATCATCGATAGCGTCAACGTCAAATAGAATATTTTTGCCTGCATAAATTCATGCAAAAATATTTTAAACTTTAAAGGAAATCACTATGAGGACGATCGATGCTCAGGAACGGCCGATTTTGCTGTCGGCCACGCAAAAGCGAACTAAAACGCGAATTGTAATTTTAATGTTACTATCGATAGGGACGATGATAAATTATCTCGATCGGACTATTTTAGGTGTTGTTGCGCCCAAGTTAACGAGCGAAATAGATATTGACCCGGCCATGATGGGGATCGTTTTTTCCGCTTTCGCCTGGACCTACGCTCTGGCGCAAATTCCCGGCGGGATGTTTCTCGATCGCTTCGGCAATAAGCTGACCTACGCGCTTTCTATTTTTTTCTGGTCAACCTTTACCTTACTGCAAAGCTTTTCTGTCGGCCTAAAATCGCTGCTGCTGCTGCGTTTAGGCTTAGGCATCAGCGAAGCCCCCTGTTTCCCGGTTAATAGCCGTGTCGTCAGTAAATGGTTTCCGCAGCATGAACGCGCCCGGGCAACGGCGACTTACACCGTCGGTGAATATATTGGTCTGGCCGCATTCTCTCCGCTCCTTTTTTTAATTCTGGAGCATCATGGCTGGAGAACGCTATTTTTCCTGACCGGTGGATTGGGTATTGCATTTACTTTTGTATGGTGGAAATTTTATCACGAGCCACATGAATCAAAAACGGCAAATAAAGAAGAGCTGGAGTATATCGGCGTAGAAAATACGACATCCGTCAATGAAAACATCCCTTTCAACTGGCATGATGCGAAACGTCTGCTGTGCTGCCGGCAAATCATCGGCGCCAGCCTTGGTCAATTTGCCGGTAACACCACGCTGGTTTTCTTCCTGACATGGTTCCCGACTTATCTGGCTAACGAACGCCACCTCCCCTGGCTTCACGTGGGTTTCTTCGCCTCCTGGCCGTTCCTGGCCGCGGCTATTGGTATCTTTTTCGGCGGTTGGGTATCCGATAAAATAATAAAGAAAACCAACTCAGTAAATATTAGCAGAAAGCTGCCAATTATTTCCGGACTGCTACTGTCGAGCTGCATCATCATTGCTAACTGGGTCGATAGCAACACCGCAGTCATTATTATTATGTCGATTGCATTTTTTGGTCAGGGTATGGTTGGCCTCGGCTGGACGCTTATTTCTGACATTGCCCCTAAGAATATGGGTGGATTGACCGGCGGCATCTTCAACTTCTGTGCTAATATGGCATCAATTATTACCCCATTAATTATTGGGGTTATCATATCCATGACCGGTAATTTTTTCTACGCGCTGATTTATATCGGTTTAACCGCGCTGGTTGGCGTTATCGCGTATGTTTTTATTATCGGCGATATTAAAAGGATCGTGTTGAAATAACCTGTCCAGCCCCTGTCCCGGCATCCTGCCGGGACAGGGGTGGCGATTCAGATATCTTTCACCCTGCTGGTCATAAACAGCGTCACCAGCGAAATTGCGGCAATCGTCCAGTAGACGCTGGCGTGACCATAGCTTTGCGACAGCGCGCCCTGAATCACCCCCGCCAGAATCACCCCGGTGGAAATACTGTTGGTAAACAGCGTCGTCGCGGCGCCCGCCCGTCCGGGCATCAGATCCTGAAACCACAGCATGCCAATCCCGGCAACAATCCCGATAAATACGGCATTAAACAGCTGTAGCACCAGCAGCGCCACGCGGTCGTGGAACAGAATCAGACCGATATAAAAAAGCACGCCCGCCGCAACCGCTGTCACCATCATCTTGCGTTTGCCCCAGCGCTTAACGTAGTAGCCCGCCAGTATCATCGCCGGGATCTCCAGCCCGGCAGCGGTGCCCATCAAAATCCCCGCGAGGCTGTCCGGCAGGCCAAGATCGCTGCTGATCCACAGAGGCATATCAATGATATACATGGTATTGCAGGTCCACATCAGCGTGGAGGCGATGAACAGCATCCGCACGTTTTTATCGTGCCATCCTCCGGCCTGCACCAGCACGTCAGCGCCTTCCGAAGGCTGCTCAACGCGGGCGACCGAGGGCAGTTTGACGGCGATCAGCGCCAGGCTTATAACAAAGATCCCGGCGGCAATCGAAAACATGGTGGTGAAGCCATAATTCAGCGCCAGCATAAAAGCCAGCGGTGGACCAATAACCCACGCCAGCGAAAGCTGCGCACGCATTATCGAACTGAACATCACCACTTCGCGCGCCGAGCTATCGGCATATTCCCGCGCCAGGGCAAAAAGCTGCGGCATCGCGGCATTCGCCACCGAGGCCAGCATAACCCCGCAGGTAATCAGCGTCAGATAGTGGCGATTAAAAGCGAACAGCAGCGCGTTTCCCACCGCCATCAGGCAGCAAAACATAATCAGCCGCCGGCGATCGCCCCGGCTGTCGGAGCGTTTAGCCAGCGCCAGGCTGACCAGAATGCCGGCAATGGCGTTAACCGTATAGAACAGTCCTACCCAGAACGGCTGCGCGCCCACTTCGCGGCTGAGGAATAAGCTGAGCGTCGGCGCCTGCAGCGCGCCGGCGATCCCCATCATGAAAGCGACAAGCATAAAAGCGGCGTAAACGCCGTTTAGACGACGCCCCATCGTCATTAACCACAGCATGAAATATCCTTAAGCACGCGAAGAAAACGAAAAAAGCCAGCAGAAGTATTCTGCTGGCGGGTGATTCTATACTCTATGGATTTCGAGTTGCGGGCAGGCGGCCAGAACGTAAGTCCCTGGAAACATAGATAACTATGTGGCCTGGGCGAGCGGGCGCAGCCAACGCACCTGCAGCTTGAAAGACGACGAGTATAACACCAATACTCAGTCACACATGATGTCTGCAAGTCAATGATCAGAGGTCTGCGACGTAACTCCCCACTGCATCAGTTCGCCGAGCATTTTCTGCTGTCTTCCTGCCATCAGGCGGGCCAGCCAGGACGCATCCTGCGTCGCAGAAAAGTAGCGTTGGTAGAACTGTTTCATGGTTGACCCCATCATATTCACCTCCTCGCTTCATCGACGTTGATTATTGACTTAATATAGGAAGTAATAAATTGCTGAGTTTTTATCAGGAGTTCCCCTTTTATGTCTTCCGGTCGTTTACAACAGCAGTTCATCCGCCTGTGGCAGTGCTGCGATGGCAAGTCGCAGGAGACCACGCTGAATGCGCTGGCAGAGATGCTAAGCTGCTCGCGCCGCCATATGCGTACCCTGCTCAACATGATGGAAGCGCGCGGCTGGCTGACCTGGGAGGCGGAGGCCGGGCGCGGCAAGCGCTCCCGCCTCTCTTTTCTCTATACCGGTCTCGCCCTGCAGCAGCAGAGGGCGGAAGATCTGCTGGATCAGGACAGAATCGATCAGCTGGTGCAGCTGGTTGGCGATAAAGCCGCCGTCCGGCAAATGCTGGTTTCCCATTTAGGCCGCAGCTTTCGTCAGGGCCGGCATATCCTGCGCGTGCTCTACTATCGGCCGATGAAAAATCTGCTGCCCGGCAGCGCGCTGCGCCGCTCGGAAACGCATATTGCCCGGCAGATTTTTAGCGCCCTGACGCGGGTAAATGAGGAAAATGGGGAACTGGAGGCCGATATTGCTCACCATTGGCAGCAGATCGCCCCCACCCACTGGCGCTTTTTTCTGCGTCCGGGGATTCATTTTCATCATGGACGAGAGCTGGAGATGGAAGATGTCATCACCTCTCTGCAGCGCAGCAACGCCCTGCCGCTGTTCTCTCATATTGAGCGCATCGACTCTCCCACCGCATGGACCCTCGACATTCATCTCCGCCAGCCCGACCGCTGGCTGCCGTGGTTGTTAAGCCAGGTCCCGGCCATGATCCTTCCGCATGAGTGGCGAACGATGGAGAATTTCTCCAGTATCCCCGTGGGGACCGGGCCCTACTCGGTTGTGCGTAATAACCAGAATCAGCTCAAAATTCACGCCTTCGATGACTATTTCGGCTACCGGGCGCTGATCGATGAAGTGAACGTCTGGGTCCTGCCGGAAATCAGCGAAGAACCCAACGGCGGGTTGACGTTACAGGGCACCACGCAAAGCGAAAAAGCGGTGGAAAGCCGCCTGGAAGAGGGGTGTTATTACCTGCTGTTCGACGCCCGCAGCCCGCTGGGCGGTAACAGCGCGGTACGCCAGTGGCTAAGCTATGTGTTCCAGCCCGCTAACCTGCTCTATCACGCCGGCGAGCACTATCAGGGCAACTGGTTCCCGGCGTATGGCCTGCTGCCCCGCTGGCATCATGCGCGCAGCCACGCCTGCGAGAAGCCTGCCGGCCTTGAGACGGTCAGGCTGACCTACTACCAGGATCACGTCGAGCATCGCGTGATGGGCGGGATCATGGCAACGCTGCTGGCCGAGCATCAGGTTAAGCTGGAGATCCAGGAGCTGGAGTATCAGGAGTGGCACCGCGGGGAGGTGGTCAGCGACGTTTGGCTCAACAGCGCCAACTTTACGCTGCCGATCGATTTCTCCCTGTTTGCCTGGCTGTATGAAGTTCCGCTGATTCGCAACTGTATCCCCATCGACTGGGAACATGACGCCGCTCGCTGGCGCGCGGGCGAGCTGAACCCGGCCACCTGGAGTCAGCAGCTGTTGGCCAATCAAACCGTGGTGCCGCTGATCCACCACTGGCTGATGATCCAGGGGCAGCGCAGCATGCGCGGCGTACGCATGAACACGCTCGGCTGGTTTGACTTTAAGTCCGCGTGGTTCGCGCCGCCGGAGCCGTAATGCTTTCCGTTGGCAAACAAAATCATTACACTAACTGCCGTTCTCAACGGGGTGCTAATAAACATACGCAATCTCATTCAAGTTGCCTCAACGCGCGGTTAGCGCAGAAGCAGCCCGAAGATAAAGCGTATGGGCTGAGAAAATACCCGTCGAACCTGATCCGGATAACGCCGGCGAAGGGATTTGAGGCCCTCTCAAAATCCTTTGCCACCCCTTTTTCTGAGGTGCAAAGTGTTGAAAAAATTACTCCCCCTGCTGGCGCTGGTCGCCGCGCCCGTTTTTGCCAAACCGCTGCTCACCGTTTATACCTACGACTCGTTCTCCGCCGACTGGGGCCCGGGCCCGGCGGTTAAAAAAGCCTTTGAAGCCGACTGCGGCTGCGAGCTGAAGTTCGTGGCGCTGGAAGATGGCGTCTCGCTGCTCAACCGCCTGCGAATGGAAGGCAAAAACAGCAAAGCCGACGTGGTGCTGGGACTGGATAACAACCTGCTGGAAGCCGCTTTGCAAAGCAAGCTGTTCGCCAAAAGCGGCGTCCCGGCCAGCGCGGTCAGCGTGCCCGGCGGCTGGGACAACGACACCTTCGTGCCGTTCGATTACGGCTACTTCGCCTTTGTTTACGATAAAAACAAGCTGAAAAATCCGCCGAAAAGCCTGAAAGAGCTGGTTGAGGGCGAGCAAAAATGGCGGGTGATTTATGAAGATCCGCGCACCAGTACGCCGGGCCTGGGCCTGCTGCTGTGGATGCAAAAAGTCTACGGCGATAAAGCGCCGGAAGCCTGGCAGAAGCTGGCGGCGAAAACCGTTACCGTTACCAAGGGCTGGAGCGAAGCCTACGGCCTGTTCCTGAAAGGCGAAAGCGATCTGGTGCTGAGCTACACCACCTCCCCGGCTTACCACATTATCGAAGAGAAAAAAGATAACTACGCCGCGGCAAACTTCGCTGAAGGCCACTACCTGCAGGTTGAGGTAGCCGCCCGCACCGCGGCCAGCAAACAGCCGGAGCTGGCGGAAAAGTTCCTTAAATTTATGGTATCGCCGGGCTTCCAGAACGCGATCCCCACCGGCAACTGGATGTATCCGGTGACGACGGTTGCGCTTCCGGCAGGCTTTGACGCGCTGATGAAACCGCAAACGACCCTCGAATTCACACCGCAACAGGTGGCCGCCGAACGTCAGAACTGGATTAGCGCATGGCAACGCGCCGTCAGCCGCTAGCTTTCGGCTGGCTCCTGCCGGGACTCACGGCGGCCATCGTTCTGGTCGTCGTGGCGCTGGCCGCCTTTCTGGCGCTATGGTTCAGCGCCCCGGAGACCTCCTGGAACGCGCTTATCCGCGACAGCTATCTCTGGCACGTGGTGCGTTTCTCCTTCTGGCAGGCCTTCCTTTCCGCGCTTTTTTCGGTGCTACCGGCGATATTCCTCGCCCGCGCCCTGTACCGGCGGCGCTTCCCCGGGCGCACGCTGCTGCTGCGCCTTTGCGCGATGACCTTAATTCTGCCGGTACTGGTGGCGGTCTTCGGCATTCTTAGCGTCTACGGTCGTCAGGGCTGGCTGGCCCAGCTATGCCACGTTTTTGGCTGGCAATGGGAATTCTCGCCCTACGGGCTACAGGGGATCCTGCTGGCGCACGTATTCTTTAATATGCCGATGGCCACGCGCCTGCTGCTGCAGACGCTGGAAAATATCCCCGGCGAACAGCGGCAAATCGCCGCCCAGCTCGGCATGCGCGGCTACGTCTTCTTCCGGCTGGTCGAGTGGCCGTGGCTGCGCCGGCAAATTCCACCGGTCGCGGCGCTGATCTTTATGCTCTGTTTCGCCAGCTTTGCGACCGTGCTGTCGCTGGGCGGCGGCCCGCGGGCGACCACCATCGAACTGGCGATTTACCAGGCCCTTAATTTCGACTACGACCCGGCGCGCGCGGCGATGCTGGCGCTTATCCAGATGGTCTGCTGCCTCGGGCTGGTGCTGCTTAGCCAGCGCCTGAGTAAAGCCCTCGCCATCGGGGCCAGCCATATTCGCGGCTGGCGCGATCCCGACGACCGGCTGTACAGCCGGTTATGCGACGCGGCGCTGATTGGCGCGGCGCTTTTACTGCTGCTGCCGCCGCTGCTGGCGGTGATAGGCGACGGGCTGAACAGCAATCTGCTGAGCGTGCTGCATCAGCCGGCGCTATGGCAGGCGCTGTGGACGTCTCTGCGTATCGCCCTTGCCGCCGGGCTCTTAAGCGTCATCCTTACCATGATGCTGCTCTGGAGCAGCCGCGAGCTTCGCGCCCGCCGTCACCCTCTGGCCGGTCAGGCGCTTGAGCTGAGCGGGATGCTGATCCTCGCCATGCCGGGCATCGTGCTGGCCACCGGTTTCTTCCTGTTGCTCAATAACAGCGTGGGCCTGCCCGAGTCCGCCGACGGTATCGTGATTTTCACCAATGCGCTGATGGCAATCCCCTATGCGCTCAAGGTACTGGAAAATCCGATGCGCGATATCGCCGCCCGCTACGGCACCCTTTGCCAGTCGCTGGGGATGCACGGCTTCACCCGCCTTCGGGTGGTCGAGCTTCGCGCTTTAAAGCGGCCGCTGGCCCAGGCGCTGGCCTTCGCCTGCGTGCTGTCGATTGGCGATTTCGGCGTCGTGGCGCTGTTCGGCAACGAAGATTTCCGTACGCTGCCGTTTTATCTGTATCAGCAAATTGGTTCTTACCGTAGCCAGGACGGCGCCGTGACCGCCCTTCTGCTTCTGCTGCTGTGCTTTTTACTCTTTAGCGTGATTGAAAAACTTCCGGGACGCGATGCTAAAACTGAATGATGTGACCTGGCTTTACCAGCATCTGCCGATGCGTTTTACGCTTTCCGTCGAACGCGGTGAGCGCATCGCGGTTCTTGGCCCGAGCGGGGCCGGTAAAAGTACGCTGCTGAACCTGATTGCCGGTTTTTTAACGCCCGCCAGCGGCAGTATCGCGCTCGACGGCCAGCCCCATACCCACACGCCGCCCGCGCGTCGTCCGGTATCAATGCTGTTTCAGGAAAATAATCTGTTCAACCATCTCACCATCCGCCAGAACATTGCGCTGGGAATGCACCCGGGGCTCAAGCTGAACGCGGATCAATCCGCCCATCTGCAGGCGATTGCCGGGCAGATGGGGATTGACGCGATGTTAGAGCGGCTGCCGGGCGAGCTTTCCGGAGGCCAGCGCCAGCGTGCGGCGCTGGCGCGCTGTCTGGTGCGCCAGCAGCCGGTACTGCTGCTGGATGAGCCCTTCTCGGCGCTCGATCCCGCGCTGAGGCTGGAGATGCTGACGCTGGTTGCCGACGTCTGCCGGCAGCGGCAGCTGACGCTGCTGATGGTCTCGCACAGCGTGGAAGATGCGGCGCGCATCGCGCCGCGGTCGGTGGTCGTGGCTGAGGGACGCATTGCCTGGGATGGCGCGACCGCCGCGCTGCTCAGCGGCAACAGCAGCGCCTCGGCGCTGCTGGGAATTAGCGCAAAATAACCTTATGCAGGATGTCGAGATAGACCGGCATCAGCGGATGACGGAAGGCAAACACCAGCGCTGCGCCGGCGGCGCACACCATGAGCGGAGCGAGCAACAGCAGGCGCGAACGCGGCAGAAAACGGGTGAGACGATCGCCGGCGCTTTTGGCGCTGCGCCACAGCCGCCAGCATAGCCACGCCGCCAGCCACGCCAGCAGCGCCGCCCCCAGCAGCAGCCACTTAAAGCTGGCGCTATTCTCATCGGCCGGGATATCAATGGCCGCCCCGGCAAGGATTCCCGGTAAGAAGTAGAGCGGCGGCCACAGCAGGCAGCCGATGATATTCGGCGGGATGAACTTCGCGACCGGCAGATCGAGCATTCCGGCGACCATCGGCACCAGCGGGCGCGTCGGCCCGACGAAGCGGCCAATCAGAATCGTAAACATGCTGTGCTGATGCAGCGCATGTTCGGTTTTATCCAGCAGTGCTTTGTTTTTCTTCAAAAAAGACCAGCGATGCAGCGGCTTTTTAAACCGCCAGCCAAGCCAGAATGAAATCCAGTCGCCGAGCAAACAGCCGATAATCCCCGCCAGCCACGCCTGCCAGAAGTTAACCTCGCCGCTGCCGATCAGCGCCCCCAATCCGGCCATCATCACCGTTCCCGGTAAGATAAGCCCTACCAGCGCCAGCGACTCGAGGAAGGCGACCAGCAGAACGGCTATCAGAGAATAGACCGTGGATTGAGTAATAAAGTGTTCCAGCAATGCTTGCATAATGTACCCGGTTTAAAAACGAAGCACGGATTCTCCGGAGCCGTTCATACTTCGTCAAGCCATCATTTGTTTGTATAGTTTACTGGCTGTGTTAAAAATCCGGGCCATCATTTCACTTTCTTTACTTTTTATTCACACCCTGCGCGAAACTCGCTCGGGCTGGCGCCGGTGCATTTCTTAAACACGCGCGAAAAGTAGAGCTGGTCCTCAAAACCGACGTTACGGCCAACGGTCGCGATCGGCATCCGCGTCGTGCTCAGCAGCAGCTTAGCCTGGCTAATGCGCTGATCCTCCCGCCACCCCAGTACGCTGATCCCCAGCTGCTGGCGGAACAGATGCGACAGGCGCGACGGCGACAGGCACACGTGCTGGGCGACGCTGGCAATATCGAAATGGCTGTCCGCCAGATGATCGCTGATGTACTGGCAGGCATCGCGCACCCGGTTATCCAGCGGCGGATGCAGCGATTCGTTGATAGCTTCCATGCGCCTGAGCAGCAGCTGCTCCATAAGATTGATCGCCAGCAGCTCGGAGTAACGCCCGGCGCCCTGCCCGGCTTCCACAATCTGCCCGAACAGTTCGCCAAAGCGCGCCTGCCACTGCTCATCCGGGCGGAAAAAGCCGGTCTGGGCAAAAATCGTTGGCCAGTTAAGCCATTCATGCCAGTAGGCGCGCGGCCGGAAATAGACCCACTGGTGATACCACTCGCGGGCATCGGGATGGCGGCCATAATGGTGAATTTCTCCCGGCGGGAACAGCAGCATATCGCCAGGCCGGCAGATAAACTGCTCTCCGTGGTTATTGATCACCCCTTCGCCGCGAATCGTCAGATTAAGGATATAGCCCTTCATGCCCAGCGGACGGTCAATAAAGAAATCAAGATAGCCATCGGCTTCAATTGGCGTCAGGCCCGTCACCAGATGGGCGTTAAAAGAGTAACCCGGCAACAAAGGATCGTTTTGCGTTTCGGCCATAAACTCTGCTCTCCAGGAGACATTAAGGACACCAATTGTCCATACCTTGTATTTTATCCTCTGGCTGGTCGCTCATGCTGCGACGCGGGTTAGAAAATGAATTAAAACCCGCCTCTTCTCGATAAAAACTGAGCACGGCGCACAGTTCAGGCGCTTTCAGCGCATAACTGAAGTGTCTATAAAGACGGCAGGAAAGTCCACATTGAATATTTGCACGGCGTCACACTTTGCGACGTCACAGCAATATAGTCCATAAGATTAGCGAATACGGCCTGACGGTTTTCAGCCCAGATATCTACTGTTTCACCATGAATGATTTTTAGCATGGAGTAACAGTATGGCAATTGCGATTGGCCTCGATTTTGGCAGTGATTCAGTACGCGCCCTGGCGGTAGAGTGCGCGACCGGCGAAGAGCTCGCCGCAAGCGTCGAGTGGTATCCACGCTGGCAGGAGGGGCTATTTTGCGATGGTCCGAACAACCAGTTCCGCCATCATCCACGCGACTATATCGAATCAATGGAAGCCGCGCTGAAAAGCGTCCTCGCATCCCTTAGCGCCGAACAGCGCGCTGCCGTGGTGGGTATCGGCGTTGACAGCACCGGCTCCACCCCCGCGCCCATCGACGCCGACGGCAACGTCCTGGCGCTGCGCGACGAATTCGCCAGCAACCCCAACGCCATGTTCGTGCTGTGGAAGGACCATACCGCGGTGGAGGAGGCGGAGGAGATTACCCGCCTGTGCCACCAGCCGGGCAAAGAGGATTACTCCCGCTATATCGGCGGTATCTACTCCAGCGAATGGTTCTGGGCCAAGATCCTCCACGTGACCCGCCAGGACAGCGCCGTCGCCGAGGCCGCCGCGTCGTGGATTGAGCTGTGCGACTGGGTGCCAGCCCTGCTTTCCGGGACCACCCGCCCGCAGGATATTCGTCGCGGCCGCTGCAGCGCCGGGCACAAATCCCTTTGGCATGAAAGCTGGGGCGGACTGCCGCCTGCCGGTTTCTTCGATGAACTCGACCCGATAATCAACCAGAGCCTGGCCTACCCGATGTTCAGCGATACCTGGACTGCGGATATCCCGGTCGGCACGCTCACCGCCGAATGGGCCGCGCGCCTGGGCCTGCCGCAAACCGTCGCCATCTCCGGCGGCGCATTCGACTGCCATATGGGCGCCGTCGGCGCCGGTGCGCAGCCAAACGCGCTGGTCAAAGTTATCGGCACCTCCACCTGCGACATTCTGATCGCCGATAAACAGAGCGTTGGCGAGCGCACGGTGAAAGGGATTTGCGGCCAGGTCGACGGCAGCGTCGTGCCTGACTTTATCGGTATGGAAGCGGGGCAATCCGCTTTTGGCGACATCTACGCCTGGTTTGGCCGCATTCTCGGCTGGCCGCTGGAGCAGCTGGCGCAGGCCCACCCGGAACTCAAAGAGCAGATCAAAGCCAGCCAGAAACAGCTGCTGCCCGCGCTGACCGACGCATGGGCAAAAAATCCGTCTCTTGACCACCTGCCGGTGGTGCTGGACTGGTTTAACGGCCGCCGTACGCCGAATGCCAACCAGCGTCTGAAAGGGGTCATTACCGATCTGAACCTCGCCACCGACGCCCCGGCGCTGTTCGGCGGACTGATTGCCGCCACCGCTTTTGGCGCCCGCGCCATTATGGAGTGCTTCACCGAACAGGGGATCCCGGTCAATAACGTGATGGCGCTCGGCGGCATCGCGCGCAAAAACCCGGTGATCATGCAGGCCTGCTGCGATGTGCTGAATCGTCCGCTGCAAATCGTCGCGTCCGATCAGTGCTGCGCCCTGGGCGCGGCTATCTTCGCCGCCGTTGCCGCCGGCGTATACCGCGATATCCCTGCCGCACAGGAAAACATGGCCAGCCAGGTGGAAAGTACCCTGCAGCCTCGTCCGGCGCAGGCGCAACGCTTCGAACAACTCTATCAGCGCTACCAGCAGTGGTCGCTCAGCGCGGAACAACGTTATCTCCCTTCGACTGCAAAAGCGGAATCCGCGCCGCAATCTCAGGCAGCCCTCACCCATTAAGGACATGAAAATGACGATTTTTAATAACTATGAAGTGTGGTTCGTTATCGGTAGCCAGCATCTGTACGGCCCTGAAGCGCTACGTCAGGTGACAAAGCACGCAGAACATGTGGTGAACAGCCTGAATGCGGAAGCCAAACTGCCGTGCAAACTGGTGCTTAAGCCGCTGGGTACCACGCCGGATGAGATCACCCATATCTGCCGCGACGCAAACTACGATGATAAGTGCGCCGGGATGGTGGTGTGGCTGCATACCTTCTCGCCGGCGAAAATGTGGATCAATGGCCTCACGATCCTGAATAAACCGCTGATGCAGTTCCATACCCAGTTCAACGCGGCCCTGCCGTGGGACAGCATCGATATGGACTTTATGAACCTGAACCAGACCGCCCACGGCGGCCGCGAATTTGGCTTCATCGGCGCCCGCATGCGTCAGCAGCACAGCGTGGTGACCGGCCACTGGCAGGATAAAGAAGCCCATCAGCGCATCGGCGCGTGGATGCGCCAGGCGGTCTCTAAACAGGATACCCGCCACCTGAAAGTGTGCCGTTTCGGCGATAACATGCGCGAAGTGGCGGTCACCGACGGGGATAAAGTCGCCGCGCAGATTAAGTTTGGCTTCTCGGTTAACACCTGGGCGGTGGGCGATCTGGTGCAGGTCGTCAATGCGGTCACCGACGGTGAAATCAGCGCCCTGGTGGATGAGTACGAAAGCAGCTATCGCCTGACCCCCGCGGTGCAAATCCACGGCGATAAGCGGCAGAACCTTCTCGATGCCGCGCGCATTGAGCTGGGGATGAAGCGCTTCCTGGAACAGGGCGGCTTCCACGCGTTCACCACCACCTTTGAAGATTTACACGGCCTGAAACAGCTTCCGGGTCTCGCCGTGCAGCGTCTGATGCAGCAGGGCTACGGCTTTGCGGGCGAAGGCGACTGGAAAACCGCCGCTCTGCTTCGCATCATGAAGGTGATGGCAACTGGTCTGCAGGGCGGCACCTCCTTTATGGAGGATTACACCTACCACTTCGAGAAAGGCAACGATCTGGCGCTGGGCTCGCATATGCTGGAAGTCTGCCCGACCATCGCCACCCCTGAAAAACCGATTCTCGACGTGCAGCCGCTGGGCATCGGCGGGAAAGCCGATCCGGCGCGCATCATCTTTAACACCCAGACCGGCCCGGCGATCGTCGCCAGCCTTATCGATCTCGGCGATCGCTATCGTCTGCTGGTGAACACCATTGAAACGGTGAAAACGCCGCACGAACTGCCGAAGCTGCCGGTGGCCAACGCCTTGTGGAAAGCGCATCCGGATCTGCGCACCGCGTCCGAAGCCTGGATCATCGCTGGCGGCGCGCACCACACCGTCTTCAGCCATGCGCTCACCCTCGACGATATGCGCCAGTTTGCTGAGCTGCAGGATATCGAGCTGACCGTGATTGATAACGAAACCCGTCTGCCCTCCTTCAAGGACGCGCTGCGCTGGAACGAAGTGTATTACGGTTCAAAACGCTAAGGGGCCGTCCCCTCACCCTCTCCCTGAGGGTGCGGGTGAGGGGAACTGACTCGCCAGCAATTCGGAGCACAGTATGTTAGAAGATCTTAAACGCCAGGTTCTCGAAGCCAACCTGGCCCTGCCAAAGCACAATCTGGTTACCCTCACCTGGGGCAACGTCAGCGCCGTCGACCGTGAACGGGGCGTGCTGGTGATTAAACCCTCCGGCGTCGACTACAGCGTCATGACCGCCGAGGATATGGTGGTGGTCAGCCTGGAGACCGGCGACGTGGTGGAAGGCAAGAAGAAGCCCTCGTCGGATACGCCAACCCACCGTCTGCTGTATCAGGCATTCCCGACGCTGGGCGGCATTGTTCATACCCATTCGCGTCACGCCACCATCTGGGCGCAGGCCGGACAGTCGATTCCCGCTACCGGCACCACCCACGCCGACTATTTCTACGGCGCGGTCCCCTGTACCCGTTTGATGACCGACGATGAGATCAACGGCGAGTACGAATGGCAAACCGGCGAAGTGATCGTTGAAACCTTCCGTGAGAAAGGCATCGATCCGGCGCAAATGCCCGGCGTGCTGGTGCACTCGCACGGCCCGTTTGCCTGGGGGAAAAACGCCGAAGACGCGGTGCATAACGCTATCGTGCTGGAAGAGATCGCCTATATGGGTATCTTCTGCCGCCAGCTGGCGCCGCAGCTGCCGGAGATGCAGCAAACGCTGCTGGATAAACACTATCTGCGCAAGCACGGCGCGAAAGCCTATTACGGGCAGTAACGCCGCAGCATTCCCGGCTCGCGCTGCGCTTAGCCGGGCTACAGGCTGGTAGCCCGGCTAAGTCCGGGAAACAGCGCGCCACACCTGTATAAAACCCCAGCATCATTCGGTGAACCAGGCTATAATCAGGCCTGGTTTTTACTGATGAGAGCACGGCGTGACGCAGCCACGAGCAGGTTTTTTACTCACCCGTCACTGGCGGGATACCCCGCAGGGCACCGAACTGACATTCTGGCTGGCGACCGATGACGGCCCGCTTGAGGTCACCCTGCCGCCGCAGGAATCCGTCGCGTTCATTCCCGAATCGCAGCGCCCGCAGGCTGAACGCCTGCTGCAGGGCGAAAACGGCCATCGCCTTGCTGCGCTCACTCTGCAAGATTTTCATCGCCAGCGGGTCTTTGGCCTCTACTGCCGCGCTCACCGCCAGCTGATGAGGCTGGAAAAAAAGCTGCGCGAAAACGGCGTCACGGTATATGAAGGCGACGTTCGCCCGCCGGAGCGCTATCTGATGGAGCGCTTTATCACCGCCCCGGTGTGGGTTGAAGGCGAGGCGCGCGGCCAGCGGCTGGTCAACGCGCGGATGAAGCCCAATCCCCACTACCGGCCGCCCCTGAAGTGGGTGTCGCTGGACATCGAAACCAGCCGCCACGGCGAGCTCTACTGCATCGGCCTTGAAGGCTGCGGCCAGCGGGTCGTCTATATGTTAGGGCCGGAACCGGCCACCCCGCCTGCCGTCGATTTCGAACTGGAGTACGTCGCCAGCCGCCCGCTGCTGCTGGAAAAGCTTAACGCCTGGTTTGCCGCCCACGACCCGGACGTGCTGATCGGCTGGAACGTGGTGCAGTTTGATTTACGCGTCCTGCAAAAGCACGCCGAGCGCTATCGCATCCCGCTGCTGCTCGGCCGCGGCAACAGCGAACTGGAGTGGCGCGAACACGGTTTTAAGAATGGCGTCTTCTTTGCTCAGGCCAACGGCCGCCTGATTATCGATGGCATCGAGGCGCTGAAATCCGCGTTCTGGAACTTCTCCTCTTTTGCGCTGGAGTCGGTCGCCCGCGAGCTGCTCGGCGAGGGCAAAGCCATTGATAATCCCTGGGATCGGATGGATGAAATCGATCGCCGCTTTCACCAGGATAAACCGGCGCTGGCCACCTATAACCTGCAGGACTGCGAGCTGGTCACGCGCATCTTCCACAAAACCGAGATCATGCCGTTTTTGCTGGAGCGCGCGACGGTCAACGGCCTGCCTGCGGATCGCCACGGCGGTTCGGTCGCCGCCTTCAGCCATCTCTATTTCCCGCGCATGCACCGGCTCGGCTACGTCGCGCCGAACCTCGGTGAAGTGCCGCCGCAGGCCAGCCCCGGCGGCTACGTGATGGACTCCCGCCCCGGCCTCTACGACTCGGTGCTGGTGCTGGACTACAAAAGCCTGTACCCGTCGATTATCCGCACCTTTCTGATCGACCCGGTAGGGCTGGTGGAAGGTCTGGCGCAGCCCGATGACGCTCACAGCACCGAAGGCTTTCTCGGCGCGCGCTTCTCGCGAGAAAAACACTGCCTGCCGGGGATCGTCGGGCAAATCTGGCACGGGCGCGACGAGGCCAAGCAGCATAAAAACAAACCGCTGTCGCAGGCGCTGAAAATCATTATGAACGCCTTCTACGGCGTGCTCGGTACCAGCGCCTGCCGCTTTTTCGATCCGCGTCTGGCCTCATCCATCACCATGCGCGGCCACGCGATTATGCGCCAGACCAAAGCGCTGATTGAATCCCAGGGCTATGACGTTATCTACGGCGATACCGACTCCACCTTCGTGTGGCTCAAACGGTCCCACAGCGAAGAGGAAGCCAGCAGCATCGGCCGCTCGCTGGTGGCCTTTGTCAACGAATGGTGGGCGGCGGAGCTGAGCAAAGAGGGGCTTGTCAGCACCCTCGAGCTGGAGTTCGAAACCCACTTCTGCCGCTTTCTCATGCCCACCATTCGCGGCGCGGATACCGGCAGTAAAAAGCGCTACGCCGGGATGATTCAGGAAGGCAGCGAGCAGCGCATGGTGTTTAAAGGGCTGGAGACGGTACGCACCGACTGGACACCGCTGGCCCAGCAGTTTCAGCAGGAGCTTTATCTGCGCATTTTCCGCCATCAGCCCTATCGCGATTACGTGCGCGAAACCATTGATAAGCTGATGAACGGCGAGCTTGACGATCGGCTGGTCTACCGCAAGCGCCTGCGCCGTCCGCTGGCGGAGTATCAGCGCAACGTGCCGCCGCACGTGCGCGCGGCCAGGCTCGCTGATGAGCAAAACGTCAGGCTGGGCAGGCCGCAGCAGTATCAGCAGCGCGGCAGCATTAAATACGTCTGGACCACCGGCGGGCCGGAGCCGGTGGATTATCAGCAATCACCGCTGGATTATGAACACTATCTTTCTAAGCAATTAGAGCCTGTCGCCGAAGGAATACTTCCCTTTGTCGACGACGATTTTGCTACAATAGTGACGGGGCAGCTGGGGCTATTTTGATTTTTTCTCACTCATTCCGCTGGCGCAAAAGCCGCAAAATGAAGGGTGAGGAGGACGTGACGAACGTTCCGCCATCCAGTAATATAGCGCCCTTTCCATTCCTGGACCCAATTTTGACGTATCTCCGATTCTCCATGGAGATGCTCAACTATTGCCTGCAATCAAAGAACTAAAGAGCCGAACATATATGCCTTTTACACTTGGTCAACGCTGGATTAGCGACACAGAGAGCGAACTGGGATTAGGGACGGTCGTTGCGCTGGACGCGCGCATGGTGACCCTGCTTTTCCCCGCCATCGGCGAAAACCGTCTGTACGCACGCAACGACTCCCCAATCACCCGCGTGATGTTTAACCCGGGCGATACCATCACCAGCCACGAAGGCTGGCAACTCCAGGTTGACGAAGTTAATGAAGAGAACGGTCTGCTGGCCTACACCGGCACCCGCCTCGATACCCAGGAAGCCAACGTTACCCTGCGTGAAGTGCTCCTCGACAGCAAGCTGGTCTTCAGCAAACCGCAGGACCGTCTGTTCGCCGGACAGATCGACCGTATGGATCGTTTCGCCCTGCGCTATCGCGCGCGTAAATTCCAGAGCGAACAGTACCGCATGCCGTGGAGCGGCCTGCGCGGCCAGCGCACCAGCCTGATCCCGCATCAGCTGAATATCGCCCACGACGTTGGCCGCCGCCACGCGCCGCGCGTCCTGCTGGCGGACGAAGTAGGTTTAGGTAAAACCATTGAAGCCGGGATGATCCTGCATCAGCAGCTGCTCTCCGGCGCCGCGGAACGCGTCCTGATCGTCGTCCCGGAAACCCTGCAGCACCAGTGGCTGGTGGAAATGCTGCGCCGCTTTAACCTGCGCTTCTCGCTGTTTGACGATGAGCGTTATGCCGAAGCGCAGCACGACGCGATTAATCCGTTCGAAACCGAACAGCTGGTGATCTGTTCGCTGGATTTCGTGCGCCGCAGCAAGCAGCGCCTGGAACACCTGTGCGAAGCCGAATGGGATCTGATGGTCGTTGATGAAGCGCACCACCTGGTCTGGAGCGAAGACGCCCCGAGCCGGGAATATCAGGCGATTGAACAGCTGGCCGAATGCGTGCCGGGCATTCTGCTGCTCACCGCGACGCCGGAGCAGCTGGGAATGGAGAGCCACTTCGCCCGCCTGCGCCTGCTCGACCCCAACCGTTTCCACGACTTCGCCCAGTTTGTTGAAGAGCAGCAGAACTACCGTCCGGTTGCCGACGCGGTCGCCCTGCTGCTGGCCGGTAATAAGCTGAGCGACGCCGATCTGAACGCGCTGAGCGATCTGATCGGCGAACAGGATATTGAACCATTATTGCAGGCCGCCAACAGCGATCGCGATGATGCTCAGGCCGCTCGTCAGGAGCTGGTGTCGATGCTGATGGACCGCCACGGCACCAGCCGCGTGCTGTTCCGCAACACCCGTAACGGCGTCAAAGGTTTCCCGAAACGCGAGCTGCATACGATTCGTCTGCCGCTGCCGACCCAGTACCAGACGGCCATTAAGGTTTCCGGTATTATGGGCGCCCGCAAAACCGCCGAAGAGCGCGCCCGCGACATGCTCTATCCGGAGCAGATTTATCAGGAATTTGAAGGCGATACCGGCACCTGGTGGAACTTCGATCCGCGCGTTGAATGGCTGATGGGCCATCTCACCAGCCACCGCTCGCAGAAAGTGCTGGTCATCTGCGCCAAAGCGGCCACCGCGCTGCAGCTGGAGCAGGTCCTGCGCGAGCGCGAAGGCATTCGCGCCGCGGTGTTCCACGAAGGGATGTCGATTATCGAACGCGACCGCGCCGCCGCCTGGTTCGCCGAGGAAGATACCGGCGCTCAGGTGCTGCTGTGTTCTGAGATCGGCTCCGAAGGCCGTAACTTCCAGTTCGCCAGCAATCTGGTGATGTTCGACCTGCCGTTCAACCCGGATCTGCTGGAGCAGCGTATCGGCCGTCTTGACCGTATCGGCCAGGCTCACGATATTCAGATCCACGTTCCCTATCTGGAAAGAACCGCCCAGTCGGTGCTGGTGCGCTGGTATCACGAAGGCCTGGACGCGTTCGAGCACACCTGCCCGACCGGCCGTACCGTCTACGACAGCGTGCATAACGAACTGATCAACTATCTTGCTACGCCGGAAAATACCGACGGCTTCGACGACCTGATCAAAGCCTGCCGCCAGCAGCATGAAGCGCTGAAAGAGCAGCTGGAACAGGGCCGCGACCGTCTGCTGGAGATCCACTCCAACGGCGGAGAAAAAGCCCAGCAGCTTGCGGAAAGCATTGAAGAACAGGATGACGACACCAGCCTGATCGCCTTCTCCATGAACCTGTTTGATATCGTCGGCATCAACCAGGACGATCGCGGTGAGAATCTGATTGTCCTGACCCCCTCCGACCATATGCTGGTCCCGGATTTCCCGGGCCTGCCGGAAGATGGCTGCACCATTACCTTTGAGCGTGACGTCGCCCTGTCCCGCGAAGACGCGCAGTTCATTACCTGGGAGCATCCGCTGATTATCAACGGTCTGGATCTGATCCTCTCCGGCGATACCGGCAGCAGCACCATTTCGCTGCTGAAGAATAAAGCGCTGCCGGTAGGTACTCTGCTGCTGGAGCTGATTTACGTCGTTGAAGCGCAGGCGCCGAAGCATCTGCAGCTCAACCGCTTCCTGCCGCCGACGCCGGTGCGCATGCTGCTCGACAAAAACGGCAACAACCTCGCCGGTCAGGTGGAGTTCGAAAGCTTCAACCGTCAGCTGAGCGCGGTTAACCGCCACACCGGCAGCAAGCTGGTCAACGCCGTCCAGCAGGACGTCCACGCGATTTTACAGCAGGGCGAAGGCCAGGTAGCCAAAGCGGCCCAGGCGCTGATCGACGCCGCGCGTAAAGAAGCCGACGATAAGCTGACGGCCGAGCTGTCACGTCTTGAAGCGCTGCGCGCCGTGAACCCGAACATCCGCGATGATGAACTGGCGGCTATCGAGAGCAACCGTCAGCAGGTTATGGACGCGCTGGCGCAGGCGGGCTGGCGCCTGGATGCGCTGCGCTTAATCGTGGTCACCCACCAGTAACGGAACGCGAATATGGCGATGGAAAACTACAATCCGCCGCAGGATCCCTGGCTGGTTATCCTCTACCAGGATGAGCACATTATGGTGGTCAACAAGCCAAGCGGCCTGTTGTCCGTGCCGGGCCGGCTTGCCGAGCACAAAGACAGCGTGATGGCGCGCGTTCAGCGCGACTTCCCGCAGGCCGAGTCGGTGCACCGGCTGGATATGGCGACCAGCGGCGTGATTGTGGTGGCCCTGACCAAAGCGGCAGAGCGCGAGCTGAAGCGGCAGTTCCGCGAACGGGAGCCGAAAAAGCAGTACGTCGCCCGCGTCTGGGGGCATCCGGAGAAAACCGAGGGTCTGGTGGATTTACCGCTGATTTGCGACTGGCCGAACCGGCCAAAGCAGAAGGTGTGTTACGAAACCGGCAAAGCGGCGCAAACCGAGTATGAAGTGCTGGAGTTGGCGGCGGACAACACCGCCCGCGTGCGCCTGAAGCCGATTACCGGGCGTTCGCATCAGCTGCGCGTGCATATGCTGGCGCTGGGCCATCCGATTCTTGGCGACCGCTTTTATGCGTCGCCGGAAGCGCTGGCCATGGCGCCTCGTCTGCTGCTGCACGCCGAAACGCTGACCATCACCCACCCCGCTTTCGGTAATACGATGACGTTTCGCGCGCCGATCGACTTCTGACCGTACCTCTCTGTCCCGGGTCGTGCCGCCAGCGGCTCACCCGGGCTACTCCTCGCTCATCAATGCCGCGGAAAACGGGCGTCAGTCGCGGGCAAACCACGCATCAATCATCTGCTCAACGCGGGCCACAACCTGCCCGGTGTCATGGCGGTGGCTGCGCGCGCAGGCGTGCGCGGGCTCGTCGCACAGCAGGCAGCGGCGCTGGTTCTCCCCCATTGACTGACGGCCAACCAGGCCATTTTTCGGGCAAATGACGTCAATATCCCACAGGCGGCCCAGCGGATGGGTATGCTCAAGATCGGTACAGAAGGCTTTGATTTCACTGGCGGCGTGATCGACGCACCACAGCGCTTCCGGCCCGGTCGGCAGCCACAGCACCTGGCGATCCAGCGTCTGCCAGCGGTGTTTCCACAGCATCTGATCGCAGGCCTGCAGCGCCACCCCCATCATATTACGGTAGCGAATGCTGTCTTTCACCGCGCCCGGCGTCACCAGGGTCAGCGAAATCACCGGCCGCTGATAATGGGCTAACCAGTCGGCCTGGCGCGCGGCGCGCTGCTCTTTCGCCGCCAGCAGCGCTTCCATGCTTACGCCCTCACGGGCGAGAGTATCCACTGACATTTGTTTCTCTCCTCACTTAATAAAAGGCAGCGGACAGGCTGCCGTCGCAGTCGCGAATAATGGCGCTGATTGTATCGCTAAACGATCCCTGTTTTGGAGACGGGGCGCAGATATTTTCTGCGCCATTTAGCACGAAAAAGCAGACTTAGCGGTTATAAAAAAGTTAAATCAGGCCAGAAAGTGACTGAGGAACAGCAGACCCAGCGAAACATTAATCGCGCCGCCGATCCGGGTTGCGATCTGCGCGAACGGCATCAGGTTCATGCGGTTGCCGGAGGTCAGAATCGCCACGTCGCCGGTACCGCCCTGACCGCTCTGGCAGCAGGAGACAATCGCCACGTCAATCGGGTACATGCCAATCTTTTTGCCGACCAGGAAACCGGTCGCCACCAGCGCCGTTACGGTGCTGATAATCACCAGCAAATTGGTCACGGTAAAGGCGTTGACCAGCTCCTGCCACGGGGTGATCGCCACGCCGACGGCAAACAGAATCGGATAGGTGACCGCCGTACGGAAGAACTTATACACCATCTGCGACCCCTCCTGCAGGCGCGGAGAGACGCCGTTCACCAGCTTCAGCAGCACCGCGAGGAACAGCATGCCCACCGGCGCGGGCAGGCCGATGGTCTTCTGCCCCAGCATACCCAGCATATAGAGCAGCACCGCCAGCAGCGCGCCGGAGGCCAGCGTTGTCACGTCCATTTTGCCCTCGGTGGGCGTTTCGCGATGCGTCTCGTTGCGGCGGTTCGGCATCAGCTGCCCCTCCCCGGTCAAATGCGGGAAACGCTTGCCCAGCTGGTTCAAACAGCCGGAGATAACGATCGCCGTCAGGCTGCCCAGCATCACCATCGGCAGCACGCGCCCAAGCGCCACGCCCTGATCCATATGCATCAGCGCGGCGTAGCCAATCGACAGCGGGATCGCCCCCTCGCCTACGCCACCGGCCATGATCGGCAGGACGATAAAGAAAAACACCTGAAACGGCTCCAGCCCCAGCGCGGTACCGACGCCGACGCCGACCAACATGCCGACGATTTCGCCGCACAGCATCGGGAAGAAAATCCGCAGAAAGCCCTGAATCAGCGTGGTGCGGTTCATGCTCATAATGCTGCCGACGATAATGCAGCAGATATAAAGATAAAGAATGTTGGTCGACTTATAGAATTTAGTGGTCGATTCCACCACCACCTCCGGCAGCAGGCCGTAATGCACCAGCGCAGAAGGGATAAAGGTCGCGCAGATGGCCGCCGCGCCGAGCTTGCCGAGTACCGGCAGCCGTTTACCGAATTCGCCGCAGGCAAAGCCGAAAAAGGCCAGCGTCGCTACCATCACGACGATATCGCTCGGCAGCTTGCCGCCCAGGCAGTCCAGCGCGATCAGGCCGCCGGCCAGCAAAAAGAGCGGCAGCGGGATAATACCGACTTTCCAGTTATCGAGGATATGCCACCAGCGCTGCTTAAGCGCGGGTTTCGGCGTATTAATAGGGTCGATGGTTGCAGAGAATGCATTGTCTGTGGTGCTCATAATTAAGCCCTCTGGTTATTATTACTTTTCAGGTTAGAGGGCCACGCGCGGAGTTAATGTGAGGATCGGCAGATTAAAAAAGAAGTTTTAATGGTCACTATGGTTTTTATGGTTTCTATTATTATTGTGAAACCGCTCTGATTTATTGCCGTGGTTTTTAAGGTTTTTAAATCCAGCGCCTGATTAACCTTGATAAATTCCCCGCCAGCGGATAATTCTGGTTCCCGGACGCTCTTGTGACGTTCACCGGTTTCCCTCAGCCACGATGCCGGCAGCGAAAAAATGATACGCTGCCGCATCCCTGATACTGTGCATTATACTTATGAAGGTTTCATTTCAGTTTAAGCTGTTCATTTCGCTGGTCGCTTTTTTCTCAGTGCTGTTTGCGCTGCTGGGCGTGTATTACTATTTCGACGCCAGCCATCAGCTTTATCAGGAAATGAGCGCCCGCGCGAAAATACAGGCAGAAGAAATCGCGCTGATGCCGGATTTACGTCAGCAGGTGGCGCGTGAAGACGCGCTGGCGATAAAGCCCTTTATGAAAAATATCGCCGCCCACAGCGACGCCAGTTTTATCGTCATTGGCGATAAGCGGGGCGTGCATCTGTTTCACTCTGTCCATCCGGAGTGGGTCGGCACGCGGCTGGTTGGCGGCGATAACCAGCCGGTACTTGAGGGGAAAAGCACGACCACCATCCGCAAAGGGGGACTCGGTATTTCCCTGCGCAGCAAAGCGCCCATTTTCGATGACGCGGGTCGGGTCGTTGGCATTGTCTCCGTCGGCTACCTCACCAGCTATCTCGACAGCATCACGCTGGCAAAAGTCATCAATATCTTCATCGCCGCGGTGCTGCTGCTTATCGCGCTGTTTATCTTCTCCTGGTACTTCACCCGCAGCATTAAAAAACAAATTTTCTCGCTGGAGCCGCGCGAAATCGGCCTGCTGGTACGTCAGCAAAAAGCGATGATGGAGTCGATATACGAAGGGGTGATTGTGATTGACCATCACCGGCGTATTGAAGTGATAAACCACGCCGCCCGCAGCCTGCTCGGACTGAGCCAGCCCGCGCACCAGCTGCGCGGTAAGTCTATCGATAGCGTCATTACGCCGCAGCCGTTTTTCGCCGGCGGAGAGATGTTCGAAAGCGATACCCACGACGAGCTGTGCCGTTTTAATCAGCTGACGGTACTCGCCAGCCGGGTGCGAATCATGCTGGAGAATGCGCTACAGGGCTGGGTGATCACCTTCCGCGACCGCGATGAAATCAACTCCCTGAGCGCCCAGCTCAGCCAGGTAAAACGCTACGTTGATAATCTGCGCATCATGCGCCATGAACAGCTCAACCGGATGACGACCCTCTCCGGCCTGCTGCATATGGGCCACTATGACGAGGCGATTCGCTATATTCAGGCGCAGTCGGAGCATGCCCAGGAGCTGCTGGACTTTATTTCATCGCACTTTAATTCGCCGACGCTGTGCGGCCTGCTGCTGGGTAAAGCCGCCCGCGCGCGGGAAAAAGGGGTTGAGCTGAGCTTTGACCCGGCCTGCCGCATCGACCGCCCGCTGCCGTCGTTGATGGAGTCCGAGCTTATCTCTATCATCGGTAATCTGCTGGATAACGCCATTGAAGCCACCCAGCGCGCCGAACTGCCGCACGAACCGGTCGAGATCCTGATTCAGCTCAACGCCCGGGAATTAATGATTGAAGTCGCCGATCGCGGCGTCGGTATTCGTCCGGAGATCCGCGAGCATATATTTGAGCGCGGCGTCACCACCAAAACCCGCGGCGATCACGGTATTGGACTGTATCTTATTGAGCGCTATGTCACCCAAGCTGGCGGCACGATTGAAGTGGCCGACAACGCGCCGCGCGGGGCGATTTTCACGCTGTTTATTCCCGCCAGCGGGCCAGCCCATCCGCAAGAAGAGACGCACTATGCATCATGACCTGGTCGATGTCCTGATCGTTGAAGATGAAAGCGAACTGGCGCGGCTGCACGCCGAGCTTATCCAGAAACACCCGCGCATGCGGCTGACCGGCACGGCGGCCTCTCTCGCCCAGGCGCGGCAGATACTCAACGCCAGACCGCCGCAGCTGGTGCTGCTGGATAACTACCTGCCGGACGGCAAAGGGGTCACCCTGATGAACGACCCTATTATGGCCCATGCTAACTGCTCGGTGATCTTTATCACCGCCGCCAGCGATATGGAAACCTGTAGCCAGGCAATCCGCAACGGCGCCTTCGACTACATTCTTAAGCCGGTATCATGGAAGCGCCTGAGCCAGTCCCTTGAACGGTTCGTGCAGTTCTACGATCAGCAGCGCGAATGGAAGATCGTCGACCAGCAGAACGTGGATTCGCTGTATCAGCTGCAGGCTAAAAACTACCGAGCCGATAGCGGCAGTAAAGGCATTGAAGAAAAAACGCTGGCGCTGGTGCAGAGCCTGTTTACCGGCGAAGAAGAGCGCTGCTTTTCCGTTGATGACGTGGTGAGCGAGGCTGGCTTGAGCAAAACCACGGCCCGTCGCTATCTGGAGCACTGCGTGGAAATCGGCTTTCTGGAGGTGGAAATGCTGTACGGCAAGATTGGCCATCCGCGGCGTATGTACCGCCGCGCCGCCGGCGCATCGTGACGCCTCTCCCGCCCGGGAGAGGCCGGTTGTTTAGAAGCCGCGCTGCTCTTTAATCAGCTCCCAGGCTTTCTGAATCTCCTGCGCTTTCTGCTTAGCCATCTCCATCATTTCCGGCGGTAGCCCTTTCGCCACCAGCTTATCCGGATGGTGCTCGCTCATCAGCTTACGATAGGCGCGCTTGACGGTGGCGGCATCGTCGGTCGGTTTGACGCCCAGCACATTGCAGGCATCTTCAAGGGTTGGCCCGCGCTGCGCCTGCTGCCAGCCGGCGTTGCCGCCGCGCTGGCCGTAAGATTGCTGCTGCGAACCGCCGCCAAACTGCGCCCCGCCCTGCATCATGCGCAGGAACTGTTCGAACTGAGCGCGGGAGATGCCCAGCTCGTCGGCAATCACAAACAGCACGTCACGTTCGTTGGGATGCAGTTCGCCGTCGGCGAAAGCCGCCTGCAGCTGAATTTCCAGAAACATCCGAATTAAATCAAAACGCCCAAAGCAGACGCTGCGCAGCTGGCGCATTTTCTCCCGCAGCGGGTAATCATCTGATTTCCCTACGCGAAACGCGTGCTGGGCCGCGGTACGCGCTTCGCCGTGCAGGTTCATGCGATCCATCAGCAAATTGGCGACCTGAATATCGGCTTCGGTGACGCGCCCTTTCGATTTGGTCAGATGCCCCATCACTTCAAACGTCGTCGAGAAAAACAGCGACTGGCGCTCCTGCTGATTGGCAAAGACGTTCAGCCGGCGGCTGCGCGCGCGGTCAAACATATGTCCGATTAAGAAGCCCAGCACCACGCCCCAAAAGCCGCCGCCCATCATCAACGCAACCGCAACGCCAATTATTTTACCCAAATACTGCATAGACTCCCCAATCTCTCTGCCGCCAGTTAAGCTATATCTGACCGCACGTTACAAAGCGTTTACGCCTCGGTCAATTGTGGGACATAGCCTATAATTTGCTTTATCATACTCGTCATTCTACACGGTGCCTAACGCTCGGGCTCGAAACGGGCAGGATTAACACTAGCGCGATTTAGACGAGTACGTTAGGCTCTGACCGTTTGCAAGCCGCTGCCACACGATGACGGAACAACAAATACAACGTATGAAAAAACGTATTCCCAGCCTCCTGGCCACCATGATTGCCAGCGCCTTGTATAGCCAACAGGGCCTCGCTGCCGATCTCGCCACGCAGTGTATGCTTGGCGTACCAAGCTACAATCGTCCTTTGGTTGAAGGGAAACCCAACGACCTGCCGGTGACGATCGATGCCGATCATGCGAAAGGCAACTATCCTGATAACGCCGTATTTACCGGCAACGTTGATATCAATCAGGGGAACAGCCGACTGCAGGCCGATGAAGTGCAGCTTCACCAGCAGCAGGCCGCGGGCCAGCCGCAGCCGGTGCGCACGGTCGACGCCCTCGGCAACGTTCACTATGATGACAATCAGGTGATCCTCAAAGGGCCGAAAGCCTGGTCGAATCTGAACACCAAAGATACCAACGTCTGGCAGGGCGATTACCAAATGGTTGGCCGTCAGGGGCGCGGTACCGCTGACCTGATGAAACAGCGCGGTGAAAACCGCTATACCATCTTAGAAAACGGCAGCTTCACCTCCTGTTTGCCGGGCTCTGACACCTGGAGCGTGGTCGGCAGTGAAGTCATCCACGACCGCGAAGAACAGGTCGCTGAGATCTGGAACGCCCGCTTCAAGCTCGGTTCCGTACCGATTTTTTATAGTCCCTACCTGCAGCTGCCGGTGGGCGACAAGCGTCGTTCGGGCTTCCTGATCCCCAACGCCAAATACAGCACCAAAAACGGCGTCGAGTTCTATCTTCCTTACTACTGGAACATCGCCCCGAACTTCGACGCCACGCTGACGCCGCACTATATGAGCAAGCGCGGCGGCGTCATGTGGGAGAACGAATTCCGCTATCTGACCAAAGCAGGAACCGGCTTAATCGAGTTCGACTACCTGCCTTCGGATAAAATTTACCAGGACGATCACTCCGGCGACAGCAATAGCCGCCGCTGGCTGTTCTACTGGAACCATTCTGGCGTCGTAGACCAGGTGTGGCGCTTCAACGCCGACTACACCAAAGTCAGCGACCCGGACTACTTTAACGACTTCAGCTCTAAATACGGTTCCAGTACCGATGGCTACGCGACGCAGAAGCTCAGCGCCGGCTACGCGAATCAGAACTTTGACGCCACCGTATCGACCAAGCAGTTCCAGGTCTTTAACCGCGACTCAAGCAACGCCTATTCCGCCGAGCCGCAGCTGGACGTGAACTACTACCAGAACGATGTCGGCCCGTTTGATACCCATCTTTATGGCCAGGCGGTGCATTTTGTTAACTCGAACAGCAGAATGCCGGAAGCAACGCGCGTTCACTTCGAGCCAACCATCAATCTGCCGCTGTCTAACGGCTGGGGAAGCATCAATACTGAGGCAAAACTGCTGGCAACCCATTACCAGCAAAGCAACCTTGATGACTACAACGCGGCCAACGGTACCGATTACAAAGACTCCGTTAACCGCGTCATGCCGCAGTTTAAAGTCGATGGTAAAATGGTTTTCGAGCGCGATATGCAGGAGAACTATACCCAGACGCTTGAGCCGCGGATGCAGTATCTGTATATCCCCTATCGTGACCAGAGCAAGATCGGCAGCTACGACTCAACCCTGCTGCAGTCGGACTACAGCGGCCTGTTCCGCGACCGTACCTATAGCGGCCTCGACCGTATCGCTTCCGCCAACCAGGTCTCCACCGGCGTCACATCTCGCGTTTATGATGCCGCCGCCGTTGAACGTTTTAATATTTCCGTTGGTCAAATCTACTATTTCACCGAGGCACGTACCGGTGACGACAACATCAACTGGGAGAACAACGACACGCGAGGTTCACTGGTATGGGCTGGCGATACCTACTGGCGCATCACCGATGACTGGGGTTTACGCGGGGGAATTCAGTACGATACGCGTCTGGATAACGTCGCAACCGGCAGCGGAACCGTGGAATATCGTCGCGACGAAAACCGTTTAGTACAACTTAACTATCGTTATGCGAGCCCGGAATACATTCAGGCGACCCTGCCGTCTTATTCCACCGCTAAGCAGTACAAAGATGGTATCTCGCAGGTGGGGATGACCGCCAGCTGGCCAATCGTCGATCGTTGGGCAGTCGTCGGCGCTTATTACTACGACACGAATACCAGAAAGTCAGCGAACCAGATGTTAGGGGTTCAGTATAGCTCCTGCTGCTACGCTATCCGCGTCGGCTATGAACGTAAGATCAACGGCTGGGATAACAGCAGCAGCGAAAGCAAATACGACAACACCTTCGGCTTTAACATTGAGCTGCGCGGCCTGAGCTCCAACTACGGTCTCGGCACCCAGCAGATGCTGCGTTCGAACATTTTACCGTACCAGAGCTCCCTGTGATGTGGCTGGTTTACACGTAATCCGCAATTGCGGTTAATTGAAATGGAAAAAGTATGAAGAACTGGAAAACGCTGCTTCTCGGTATCGCCATGATCGCGAATACCAGTTTCGCTGCCCCACAGGTTGTCGATAAAGTAGCGGCTGTCGTCAATAATGGCGTTGTTCTTGAAAGCGACGTCGATGGCTTGATGCAATCGGTAAAACTGAACGCCGGCCAGGCCGGGCAGCAGCTGCCGGATGACGCCACCCTGCGTCATCAGATCCTTGAGCGTCTGATCATGGACCAGATTGTCCTGCAGATGGGCCAGAAAATGGGCGTGAAGATCTCTGACGATCAGCTCGACCAGGCCATCGCCAACATCGCCAAACAAAACAACATGACCATGGATCAGATGCGCAGCCGTCTGGCCTATGACGGTATTAACTACAGCACCTACCGTAATCAGATTCGTAAAGAGATGCTGATTTCGGAAGTACGTAACAACGAAGTCCGTCGTCGTATCACCGTTCTGCCGCAGGAAGTTGAAACCCTGGCCAAACAGATTGGCGATCAGAACGACGCCAGCACCGAGCTGAATCTCAGCCACATTCTGATCCCGCTGCCGGAAAACCCAACGTCCGAGCAGGTGGCAGAGGCTCAGGATCAGGCCAATTCAGTGGTTCAGCAGGCGCGCAGCGGCGCGGACTTTGGCAAACTGGCTATCACCTACTCTGCCGACCAGCAGGCGCTGAAAGGCGGCCAGATGGGCTGGGGCCGGATTCAGGAACTGCCGGGCATCTTCGCCCAGGCGCTGAGCACCGCGAAAAAAGGCGATATCGTCGGCCCGATACGTTCCGGCGTGGGCTTCCATATCCTGAAAATTAACGATATGCGCGGCGGCAGCCAGAACATCTCCGTGACCGAAGTTCACGCTCGCCATATCCTGCTGAAACCGTCGCCGATCATGAACGACGATCAGGCTCGGGCGAAGCTGGAGCAGATCGCGGCTGATATTAAGAGTGGAAAAACCACCTTTGCCAAAGCGGCAAAAGAGTTCTCTGAAGATCCGGGCTCTGCCAACCAGGGCGGTGATTTAGGCTGGGCGACGCCGGATATCTTCGATCCGGCCTTCCGCGACGCCATTCTGCGCCTCAATAAAGGCCAGACCAGCGCTCCGGTTCACTCCTCCTTCGGCTGGCACCTGATTGAGCTGCTGGATACCCGCAACGTCGACAGAACCGACGCCGCGCAGAAAGATCGCGCTTACCGCATGCTGATGAACCGTAAGTTCTCTGAAGAAGCGGCGACCTGGATGCAGGAACAGCGCGCCAGCGCCTACGTGAAGGTTCTGAGCAACTAATTGCATTAGCCTCATACACAACATCGCTCAGGGTGTATCGAGGCGGCTGAGCAAATCGCCCCGGTCTCTGACGGGGGCGACGAAGCGCAGCCAGTAAGAGACCGCCTGAAGGATGACGTGTATGAATCGAGTTGTTATCACTCCCGGTGAACCCGCCGGGATTGGCCCCGACCTCGTTGTGCAGCTTGCGCAGCGCGACTGGCCGGTAGAGCTGGTGATCTGCGCCGATGGCGCTCTGCTGTCTGACCGGGCGAACCTGCTCGGTCTTCCTTTATCGCTCCTGCCTTACAACCCCACCGCTCCCGCTACGCCCCAGCGTGCAGGCACCCTGACCCTTCTCCCCGTCGCGCTCAACGCGCCGGTTGAACCGGGCGTGCTCAACGTCAGCAACGGCAGCTACGTGGTGGAAACGCTGGCCCGCGCCTGCGATGGCTGCCTGAACGGCGAATTCGCCGCGCTGATTACCGGGCCGGTGCACAAGGGCATTATTAACGATGCGGGGATCGCCTTTACCGGTCATACCGAGTTCTTTGAAGAGCGCTCGCAGGCCAGTAAAGTGGTGATGATGCTGGCGACCGAAGCGCTGCGCGTGGCGCTGGTGACCACTCACCTGCCGCTAAAAGCGATAAGCGATGCGATTACCCCTGAGCTGCTGCGGGAAATCATCACTATCCTGGATCACGATCTGCGCACCAAATTTGGTATCAGCAACCCGCACGTGCTGGTTTGCGGCCTGAACCCGCACGCGGGCGAAGGCGGCCATATGGGGACGGAAGAGATCGATACCATCATTCCGGTGCTCGAAGAGATGCGCGCGAAGGGGATGAATCTCAGCGGCCCGCTGCCGGCGGATACCCTGTTTCAGCCGAAATACCTCGACCATGCCGATGCGGTACTCGCGATGTATCACGATCAGGGCCTGCCCGTGCTAAAATACCAGGGCTTTGGCCGCGGCGTGAACATTACGCTCGGTTTACCATTTATTCGTACTTCCGTTGACCACGGCACCGCGCTTGAACTTGCGGGCCAGGGGAAAGCGGAAGTCGGCAGTTTTATCACGGCGCTTAATCTCGCCATTAAAATGATTGTTAATACTCAATGAATAATCGAGTCCATCAGGGCCACTTAGCCCGTAAACGCTTCGGGCAAAACTTTCTCAACGATCAGTTTGTGATCGACAGCATTGTCTCGGCCATCAATCCACAAAAAGGCCAGGCGATTGTTGAAATCGGCCCCGGCCTCGCCGCGCTGACCGAACCGGTCGGTGAACGCCTCGACCAGCTCACCGTTATCGAGCTGGACCGCGACCTGGCCGCTCGTCTGCAGACGCATCCGTTCCTCGGACCTAAGCTGACGATTTATCAGCAGGACGCGATGACCATGAACTTCGGCGAGCTGTCGCAGAGCATGGGCCAGCCGCTGCGCGTATTCGGCAACCTGCCGTACAACATCTCGACCCCGCTGATGTTCCATCTGTTCAGCTATACTGATGCCATTGCCGATATGCACTTTATGCTGCAAAAAGAGGTCGTCAATCGCCTGGTTGCCGGGCCGAACAGTAAGGCGTATGGTCGGTTAAGCGTAATGGCGCAGTACTACTGCCAGATCATTCCGGTGCTTGAAGTTCCGCCGAGCGCCTTTACGCCGCCGCCCAAAGTCGATTCCGCCGTGGTGCGTCTGGTGCCTTACCGCACGCTGCCGCATCCGGTGAAAGAAGTGCGCGTACTGAGCCGTATCACGACGGAAGCCTTTAACCAGCGTCGGAAAACGATCCGCAACAGTCTCGGCAACCTGTTCAGCGTTGAGGTTCTGACCGAACTGGGCATCGATCCGGCGAAGCGCGCAGAGAATATTTCCGTAGCGCAGTACTGTCAGCTAGCTAACTGGTTATCTGAGAACGCGCCCACCAAGGAGAGCTAACCATGATTAATTCGCCCCGAGTTTGTGTACAGGTGCAAAGCGTCTACATCGAATCGCAATCTTCTCCGCAAGAAGAGCGCTACGTCTTCGCTTATACCGTGACCATTCGCAATCTGGGGCGGACGCAGGTTCAGCTTCTTGGCCGCTACTGGCTTATCACCAACGGCCACGGTCGTGAGACCGAAGTCCAGGGTGAAGGCGTGGTCGGCGAGCAGCCGCATATTCCGGCCGGCGGCGAATATCAATATACCAGCGGCGCGGTCATTGAAACGCCGCTGGGCACCATGCAGGGACATTATGCGATGATCGATGTGAACGGCGCGCCGTTCACCATCGAAATCCCTGTTTTCCGTCTCGCAGTACCCACTCTCATCCATTAAAACATGTCTACATACCTTATTGGCGACGTTCACGGTTGCTACGATGAACTGATCGCATTATTAGAGCAGGTGGAGTTTAACCCTGAGACTGATACGCTGTGGCTCACGGGCGACCTGGTCGCGCGCGGCCCCGGTTCGCTCGAAGTACTGCGTTTCGTGAAACAGCTTGGCGATAGCGTACGCCTCGTCCTGGGCAATCATGACCTGCACCTGCTGGCGGTCTTTGCGGGCATTAGCCGCAATAAACCCAAAGATCGGCTGAAATCGCTGCTTGAGGCGCCGGACGCCGACGATCTGCTCAACTGGCTGCGTCGTCAGCCGATGATGCAAATCGATGAAGAGAAAAAGCTGGTCATGGCCCATGCCGGGATCACCCCGCAGTGGGATCTGGAAACCGCCAAACAGTGCGCCCGCGATGTGGAAGCCGTACTTGCCAGCGACTCCTATCCGTTCTTCCTCGATGCGATGTACGGCGATATGCCGAACAACTGGAGCAGCGAACTCAGCGGCCTGGCGCGCCTGCGCTTTATCTCCAACGCCTTTACCCGCATGCGCTACTGCTTCCCGAACGGGCAGCTGGATATGTACGCCAAGGAGTCGCCGGAAAACGCGCCCGCGCCGCTCAAGCCGTGGTTTGCTATTCCCGGGCCGGTGGCCAGCGAGTACAGCATTGCCTTCGGTCATTGGGCTTCGCTGGAAGGGAAAGGCACGCCAGAAGGGATTTACGCGCTGGATACCGGCTGCTGCTGGGGCGGCGATCTGACCTGCCTGCGCTGGGAAGATAAAACGTACTTCACGCAGCGATCGAACCGGCAGAGCAATCTTGATGAAGGCGAGGCGATCGCCTCCTGAAGAGAGTCACCCCGGTGAGCGAACGTCACCGGGGAAAACCTTAGCGGCGCTCCAGAATCTCGAAGCAGTAGCTATGGGAATTCTGCGCATCCGCATCGTGGAACTCGCTGAATACCGACTCCCACTCATCCGGATCGTAATCCGGGAAGTGGGTATCCCCTTCCACTTCCGCATCAATATGGGTCAGATAGAGCTTGTGCGCTTTCGGCAGGAACTGCTCGTACACGCGTCCGCCGCCGATCACCATCATCTCTTCCACGTCGCCGCAGGCGGCAATGGCTTCATCGACCGATTTGACCCACTGCACGCGATCGTCGGTGCCGGGCTGGCTGCTAATCACGATATTTTTACGCCCCGGTAACGGACGACCGATGGATTCCCAGGTAAGACGTCCCATCACTACCGGTTTGTTTAAGGTATTGCGCTTAAACCAGGCGAGATCGGCAGGCAGATTCCATGGCATGGCGTTTTCCATACCAATGACGCGATCTACCGCTAACGCCGCAATCAGACTGATCATTGAATAATTCCCGAATGCAAAAAATTGTCGCCACTATACGGAAAGCGTAATACTTCGTCGACTGGGCGAAGAGTAAAGAATCAGAAAATTTTAAGATTTGCTGGCGAGCCCACGTAAGCCCCGTGAGCCGCCAGGCAGGATTTAAATTGAAAACAAAATGTTACTTGTAAAGCTAACGTAACACCCTGAATTCTCCCTTATGCCGAGGGCTTATTTTGCGGCTCATCGGCGATGTCACCGGTATGCCGTCCCTCTTCCGTTCCTTGCCAGCCGTGACGCTGAACCAGCGATAAATGATTGCGGTCTTCGTTGATAATGCCGGTCAGCATATCGCTGGTGCGCTTGAATACCGCCACCCGGGAAGCCGCGTCGTTTTCCGCCATCGCCACCATCTCTTCCACCATTTGCAGATTGAAACGGCGGAACAGATCGGCCCGTTCGCGGGCCTCGTAGGCGCCGAGGCCCAGCGCCTCCAGCGTCATGCGTCCGGACTTCAGCGCCGCTTCGAAGGTTTCACGCTCCGGCGCTTCGACCCCGGCCTGGCGCAGCTTGATGTAATGATCGACATCGCGGGCGCGGGAGATGATCTGCAGATGCGGGAAATGCTCTTTTGCCAGCTCCGTCAGCTGCAGGTTCGTCTGCGGATCGTCGATGGCGTTAATCAGCACTTCCGCCTTTTCCGCCCCCGCCGACTCCAGCAGGTCCACCCGCGTCGCATCGCCATAGAACACCTTCATATCAAATTTACGCAGGGTGTCGACGTGGTCAGGATCGTGATCGAGAATCACCATCTTAACCCCGCTGGAGAGCAGTACGCGGCCGGCGATCTGCCCGTAACGGCCAAAGCCGGCGATAATCACCCGCGGCTGCTCTTCGTCAATTTCATCGGCTTCGCGCTCCTGGCCGCTGGCGGATTTCTCCAGGCGGGTCAGCAGCACCAGCAGGATTGGCGTGGCCGCCATTGATAGCGCCACCGCGAGGGTCAGCGCCTTCGCCCATTCGCCGTCCAGGACATCGGCCATCTGCGCCGCGCCGAAGACCACAAAGGCGAATTCGCTCCCCTGCCCCAGCAGCACCGCAAACCAGCGGCGCTGGGCGCGCGGAACGCCTAACGGCCGGGCGATCAGCCACAGCATCAGAGATTTAATCACCAGGAATCCCACCAGCAGAATCAGGATCCGCAGCGGATGCGTCACCAGGGTACCGAAGTCGATAGACATCCCGACGCCGATAAAAAACAGCCCCAGCAGCAGGCCCTTAAACGGTTCAATATCGCTCTCCAGGGCGTGGCGGTACTCCGAGCTCGCCAGCAGCACGCCGGCGAGGAAGGCCCCCATCGCCATCGACAGCCCGACCTCTTCCAGCAGCAGCCCGAAGCCAAACACCAGGAACAGCGCCACGGCGCTGAAGACTTCACGCAGGCCGGAGCGCGCGACAAAACGCAGCATCGGCCGGGTCAGATAGCGTCCGAGCGCCACCACCAGCGCCAGCGCGCCCGCCACTTTCAGCGCCGAGAGCGCAAACGCGCCCAGCGTCGTCGAGCCGCCGCTCGCCGCCAGCAGCGGGATCATCGCCACCAGAGGAATGGCCGCGATATCCTGGAACAGCAACACCGCAAAGGCGCTGCGGCCCAGCTGGGTAACCGTCAGGTTACGTTCGTTCATCGCCTGCATAGCGATCGCCGTTGAGGAGAGCGCCAGGGTCATACCAATCAGTTCGGCAACCTGCCAGCGCAGACCCAGCGACATGCAGAACAGGCCAATCAGCACGCCGCAGACGACCATCTGCAGCGCCCCGCCGCCGAACACCGAGGCGCGCAGTTTCCACAGCCGCTGGGGATCGAGCTCAAGACCGATAACGAAAAGCATCAGCACCACGCCGATTTCCGCGAAGTGCAGAATCGACTCGGCGTCGGTGACCAGCCGTAGCCCCCACGGGCCAATAATACAGCCGGCAATTAGGTAGCCGAGCACCGACCCCAGCCCAAGGCGTACGGCAATCGGCACGATCAGCGCGGCGGATCCTAAATAGATCAGCGCCTGTATCAGCGTATGGCTATCCATTATTGTGCGCCTCCTGCCATTCGATTAAACGTTGACGGTAGTGGCGCGCCTGCGCCTGAAGGGTTTCGTCATCGCAGATAAAAGTGCAATGCATCGCGAACGGCGGCAGCCATTTCATGCCGCAATACAGCGCGGTCGCCTGCAGCGGTTGCGCCAGGACGTCGAAACCGGGAAAGGAACCAATATCAAAGTGGCTTTCGCCGCCGCCGGTGGTCACCGCCCACATCAGCGATTTACCGCGCAGCGCGATACCGTTGTGCCCGTACGCCCAGCCGTGCGCCAGCACTTTGTCCATCCACAGCTTGAGCAGCGGCGGCACGCTGTACCACTGCATCGGATGCTGCCAGATGACCAGATCGGCACGGGCCAGCGCCGCCTGCTCGGCAGCGATATCGATATTGAAATCGGGGTAAAGTTGATAGAGAGAGCGTATCTCGACGCCGTCAAGCGTCCCTGCCTGCTCAAGCATCCGCTTATTCGCATGCGAGTGCTGCGGATAAGGGTGCGCATAAATTATGAGGATCATTGATTAGCCTGCGTTAGCTCTTGTTGTAATCAGCAAGAGTGTAGACAGTTAATCGAACCGCTTACAGTGATAAGTGTGATTTATCTCTCGTTCAGGGCGAGGATCGGTCAGGCAGGCGTGACCCCGCGGTACGGGGCCGTGGATAACGCTTAGTTATCCAGTTCGTCCATGGACTTAACCTGATCGCGATTGATCTGCTCGGTGCGGCCGGTTTCCGCGTTTTTGTAGGACACCAGGCCGGTGTCGTCATCCACCTGCGGTTTGCCATCGGTGACAATGGTTTTTCCGTCGGTCGTTTTTAGCGACTGATTAGATGAACAGCCGGCCACGGTGAACAGTGCGGCAGCGGCGAAGATAGCAGCGGTGAGGGGCTTGTTGTGCATGGTGTTTCTCTCCCGTTATTAAGAGCCTATCCCATTAGGACTATTTCACTTGCCATTTTGGACCTGGGCAGTGCTCGAAATCCTCACGTACTACGTGTACGCTCCGGTTTCTCCGCGCTGTCCGTATCCAAACTGGCTGCGCCAATAACGCCTACTGGGATAGGCTCTAAGTCATATTCATTATCACCCTAACCACTTTAGGCTAGCTGACTGTCCGGCGAGAGAAAACCAGAACTCTCCTAAGTGGCCTGTTAACGCCGATCCCCCTGTTTTTGTTCGACGTTCAGCGCCGCGGGGAGCGTCACTTTATTCCGCCCAGGCTTATCGTCACGCAAAAAAAAGCGCCTCCGGCGTTGGCCACCGGAGGCGCTTTTACTGGCAGATAATATTACTTTTTAATCTGCGCGTGCATTTCCTGCACCGAGGTCACTTTTTCCATCGCGTTGGCATTCAGGGCCATTGCGGTCGCGAAACCACCGTTCAGCGTGGTGTCGTAGTGCACTTTGTACTGCAGGGCGCTGCGGCGAATCAGCTTGGAGTCTTCAATCGCCTGGCGGCCCGCGGTGGTGTTGATGATGTAGGTGTATTCGCCATTCTTGATGCGGTCCTGAATGTGCGGACGGCCTTCATGCACCTTGTTCACCAGACGCGGGTTGATGCCGGCTTCGCCCAGCACAATCGCGGTACCGTGGGTCGCATCCAGCTCGAAACCAAACTTCAGCAGTTTTGCCGCCAGATCCACCACGCGCTCTTTGTCGCCTTCGCGAACGGAGAGCAGCGCGCGTCCCTGTTTCTTCATCGTCGAGTTGCTGCCCAGCTGCGCCTTGGCGAACGCTTCCGCGAAGGTGCGGCCTACGCCCATGACTTCACCGGTAGAGCGCATTTCTGGCCCTAACAGCGGGTCGACGCCCGGGAATTTGTTAAACGGCAGCACCACCTCTTTCACCGAATAGTACGGTGGGATGATCTCTTTCGTGACGCCCTGCTGAGCCAGCGTTTTGCCCGCCATCACGCGCGCCGCGACTTTCGCCAGCGGTACGCCGGTGGCTTTCGAGACGAACGGGACGGTACGCGCCGCGCGCGGGTTGACTTCAATCAGGTAGACTTCGTTGTTTTTGACCGCAAACTGCACGTTCATCAGGCCGCGCACCTGCAGCTCAAAGGCCAGCTTCTGCACCTGCTCGCGCATCACGTCCTGAATTTCCTGGCTCAGAGTGTAAGCCGGCAGCGAACACGCGGAGTCGCCGGAGTGCACGCCCGCCTGCTCGATATGCTCCATGATGCCGCCAATCAGCACCATTTCGCCGTCGCAGATCGCATCGACGTCGACTTCAACCGCATCGTCAAGGAAGCGGTCCAGCAGCACCGGCGCATCGTTAGAGACGCTGACGGCGGTCTGGAAGTAGCGACGCAGGTCGATTTCGTCGTAGACGATTTCCATCGCGCGGCCGCCGAGAACGTAGGACGGACGCACCACCAGCGGGTAGCCAATCTCTTTCGCCTTTTCGACCGCCATTTCGATCGCGGTCACGGTGGCGTTCGCCGGCTGCTTCAGCTTCAGGCGGTCAACCGCGTGCTGGAAGCGCTCGCGGTCTTCCGCACGGTCGATGGCATCCGGGCTGGTGCCGATAACCGGCACGCCTGCCGCTTCCAGCGCGCGCGCCAGCTTCAGCGGCGTCTGGCCGCCGTACTGCACGATAACGCCTTTCGGCTTCTCAATGCGCACGATTTCCAGCACGTCTTCCAGCGTCACCGGCTCAAAGTAGAGGCGGTCGGAGGTGTCGTAGTCGGTAGAGACGGTTTCCGGGTTACAGTTGACCATAATGGTCTCGTAGCCGTCTTCGCGCAGCGCCAGGGAGGCATGGACGCAGCAGTAGTCGAACTCGATGCCCTGGCCGATACGGTTCGGGCCGCCGCCGAGCACCATGATTTTGTCGCGGTCAACGGACGGGTTGGCTTCGCACTCGTCTTCATAAGTGGAGTACATGTAGGCGGTGTCGGTAGCGAATTCCGCCGCGCAGGTATCCACGCGCTTGTAGACCGGGTGCAGGTCATACTGGTCGCGCAGCTTGCGGATTTCCGCTTCGCGCACGCCAGCCAGCTTCGCCAGACGCGCATCGGCAAAGCCTTTACGCTTGAGCTGACGCAGGAAGTCGGCGTCGAGGCCGGTAATACCGACTTCAGCCACTTTCTCTTCCAGACGCACCAGCTCTTCAATCTGCACCAGGAACCAGCGGTCGATATTGGTCAGGTTGAACACGCCATCAACGGAGAGGCCCGCGCGGAAAGCGTCAGCGATGTACCAGATACGCTCAGCGCCAGCATCTTTCAGCTCGCGGCGAATCTTGGTCAGCGCTTCCGGGTCATCGAGGCTCACTTTCGGGTCGAAACCGGTAGCGCCCACTTCCAGGCCGCGCAGCGCTTTCTGCAGGGACTCCTGCTGGGTACGGCCAATCGCCATCACTTCGCCCACCGACTTCATCTGGGTGGTCAGACGGTCGTTCGCGCCGACGAATTTTTCAAAGTTGAAGCGTGGGATTTTGGTCACGACGTAGTCGATGGACGGCTCAAACGACGCCGGGGTGCGGCCGCCGGTGATATCGTTCATCAGCTCATCAAGGGTGTAACCAACCGCCAGCTTCGCCGCCACTTTAGCGATCGGGAAGCCGGTGGCTTTCGAGGCCAGCGCCGAGGAGCGGGAGACGCGCGGGTTCATTTCGATAACGATCAGGCGACCATCTTTCGGGTTCACCGAGAACTGAACGTTGGAGCCGCCGGTTTCTACGCCGATTTCACGCAGTACCGCCATCGAGGCGTTACGCATGATTTGGTACTCTTTGTCGGTCAGGGTCTGCGCCGGCGCCACGGTGATGGAGTCGCCGGTGTGGATGCCCATCGCGTCGAAGTTTTCGATGGAGCAGACGATGATGCAGTTGTCGTTTTTATCACGCACCACTTCCATCTCGTACTCTTTCCAGCCGATCAGCGATTCATCAATCAGCAGCTCGTTGGTCGGCGAGAGATCCAGACCGCGTTCGCAGATCTCTTCGAACTCTTCGCGGTTGTAGGCGATACCGCCGCCGGTGCCGCCCATCGTAAAGGACGGACGGATGATGCACGGGAAGCCAACTTCAGCGGCAACCGCCAGCGCTTCTTCCATGGTATGCGCGATACCGGAACGCGCGGTATCGAGACCGATTTTCTTCATCGCCACGTCGAAACGGCGGCGGTCTTCGGCTTTATCAATCGCGTCGGCGGTCGCGCCAATCATGGTCACGCCGAACTCGGCCAGCACGCCCTGACGCTCCAGCTCCAGCGCGCAGTTCAGCGCCGTCTGGCCGCCCATGGTCGGCAGAACCGCATCCGGACGCTCTTTCTCAATGATCTTGCGCACCACTTCCCAGTGAATCGGCTCGATGTAGGTGGCATCAGCCATTTCCGGGTCGGTCATGATAGTGGCCGGGTTAGAGTTCACCAGAATAACGCGGTAGCCCTCTTCGCGCAGCGCTTTACACGCCTGGGCGCCGGAGTAGTCAAACTCACACGCCTGACCGATAACAATCGGGCCCGCGCCCAGAATCAGGATGCTTTTTATATCTGTACGTTTTGGCATGGCTCTCTTAACTCCTGATTATTTCGCGGACTGACGGTACTGCTCAATTAATTCGATAAAATGGTCGAACAGCGGTGCGGCATCGTGCGGGCCGGGGCTCGCCTCCGGATGTCCCTGGAAGCTGAACGCCGGTTTATCGGTACGGTGAATCCCCTGCAGGGTGCCGTCGAACAGCGACTTGTGGGTCACGCGCAGGTGGGCGGGCATAGACGCCTCATCCACCGCAAAGCCGTGGTTCTGCGCGGTGATCATCACCACGTTGTTATCAATATCTTTTACCGGATGGTTGCCGCCGTGGTGGCCGAACTTCATCTTCACGGTCTTCGCGCCGCTCGCCAGAGCCAGCAGCTGGTGGCCGAGGCAGATGCCGAATACCGGAATATCGGTCTCCAGGAACTTCTCAATCGCTGCGATAGCGTAGTCGCAGGGCGCCGGGTCGCCGGGACCGTTGGACAGGAAGATACCGTCCGGATTCATTTTCAGCACCTCTTCAGCGGAGGTCTTTGCCGGCACCACCGTCAGACGGCAGCCGCGATCGACCAGCATGCGCAGGATGTTGCGCTTGGCGCCGAAATCGTAGGCCACCACGTGGAACGGCAGCTCGCTTTCCGCTTTGGCTTCCGGCAGGTCGCCCGCCAGCGTCCAGCTCCCCTGCGTCCAGCTGTAGGTTTCTGCGGTGGTCACTTCCTTCGCCAGATCCATGCCGTTGAGGCCCGGGAACGCTTTCGCTTTTTCCAGCGCCAGCTGCGCATCCGGGCTATCGCCGGCGATGATGCAGCCGTTCTGCGCGCCTTTTTCGCGCAGCAGGCGGGTCAGCTTACGGGTATCGATATCGGCAATCGCCACGATATTGTGGCGCTTCAGATAAGAAGAGAGGTCTTCGGTATTGCGGAAGTTGCTGGCAATCAGCGGCAGATCGCGAATGACCAGACCCTGCGCATGTACCTGAGAAGATTCTTCATCGGCGGCATTGGTGCCGACGTTGCCGATATGGGGATAAGTTAGAGTGACGATTTGGCGGGAATAGGAAGGATCAGTGAGGATTTCTTGATAACCGGTCATTGAAGTATTGAAAACGACTTCCCCAACCGCCGTGCCGGTAGCCCCAATGGCCCGACCGTGAAACTGGGTTCCGTCTTCCAGAACCAATAGCGCTGACTTAATCAAAACACCCTCCAGAGAATATCCACTCACTTTATTTGCATATTAATTCATAATGTAGATCTGAATCAATGCAAATCTGTTGCCCGCAGAATTTTGGCAAACGGCGGCATTCTGGAGAGATGGCGGGTAAAAGTCAACTTAAAGCGGATATTTTTAATCTTGTTTCAGGCCACTATTCAGTAATACCTGCCTTAACGGGCAAAAAGATCACCTAACTCGCCCGGGAAAACGCTTGCGGAGGAGGATGTTTGTAAAATCGCCGGGCAGGGATTGAAAAAGTAGACCATATGGTCAAAATTTACAATAAAACAACAAAAACAAGGCGGATAAGATAGTATTTTTCAGGCTTGGCGATAAAAAAACGGTTAAACACCAAAAATAAAAAAGGGCAATAAAACATTGCCCTTTGCAATCAATTACTTATTGAAAGCAATAACCACATCACGATGGGTAATAATCGTTATAAAGAGTTCAATTCAAGCACATCACGCATATCAAAAAGACCGTTTTTCTTGCCTTTTAGCCATAATGCAGAACGAACGGCACCATTTGCAAAAGTCATCCGGCTGGAAGCCTTATGGCTGATCTCAATACGTTCGCCGATATCCGCAAACATCGCCGTATGTTCGCCGACGATATCCCCGGCGCGCACGGTCGCAAAGCCGATGGTGCCGGGAACGCGTTCGCCGGTATAGCCTTCGCGACTGTAGACCGCACACGCTTTCAGATCTTTATCCAGCGCTCCGGCAATCGCCTCGCCCATCGCCAGCGCCGTACCCGATGGCGCATCCACTTTGTGACGATGATGCGCTTCGATAATCTCAATATCGGTATAGTCGCCCATCACCTTCGCCGCTTTTTCCAGCAGCTTAAGCATCACGTTGACGCCGACGCTGAAGTTGGCGGCAAACACGATGGCGATCTCCTGCGAAGCGTCGCGAATCGCCTGCTTCCCGGCGTCGTCAAACCCGGTGGTGCCGATAACCATGCCTTTGCCGTGTTGACGGCAAAACGCAAGATGGGCCAGCGTGCCTTCCGGGCGGGTAAAATCGATGAAAACGTCAAAATCGTCTTTTACCGCCTCGAGGCTGCTTTGCACCACCACCCCTGACCTGCCCGCGCCCGCCAGCTCGCCCGCATCGCTGCCGAGCAGCGAGGAACCTTCGCGCTCCAGCGCCGCGCCAAGCGCCGCGCCGTCCATCTGTTGTACCGCCTGAATTAACTGGCGTCCCATCCGGCCGCCCGCGCCCGCGATGGCCACGCGGATTTGTGCATCATGCATAGCTATTCTCTTTTGTTAACACTACGTAAATTGTTTTCAGAGTAACCAGCTCATTGATGGGCCGCTACTCAAAAACACCGATAATTAGAAATTTATGACAAACTGCCGCCGATATCAGTAAAAACTATAAGATTGTGTCGGGAATTTGCCGTGGAGTAGTGAGGAGCGAGGAGCGCGCAGTCCGCAACCCCGGCCCGGCCCTGTATGGCCAATCCGGGGAATACGGCGACAGAAAAGCAGCGACTAGTGCAGGAACAGCTCGCCGGCCGGGAAACCGGACAGGAACCAGGTGACCGCCAGCAGGTCGGCGCTGCCGCCCGGGCTAAGGTGGCGAATAATCAACTCATCATCCAGCCGGCGCAGCGCCTCCAGCCCGCCATCGGTCAGCACTCCGCCTTCCCACAGCAGCTTTTGCGCCTGCTGCTGCACAAAATTGAGCCCTTCCAGCCCGCCGCGCGACACCAGATTGGTATCGTCATTCCAGGCCATCAGGTGCAGTAGAGTCTGCAGTAACGCCAGATTGGTATCGCCGGTGTCCGCCATAACGCGATTGAAGACCGGCATCGCCTGGGTGCGCACGGTGCGAAAGCCGCTCTCCGCTTCGCCTCTGGCGCCGGAGAGCCCGTAGCGCAGGAAATGCCCTTCGCCTTTACTGACCTTCATTCCTTCAGGAGAGGAGAGCTCGCGCCCGACCAGGCCGCGGCAGAAGCGGGCCACCCGATCGCAAACCCGGTGCTGTTCAACCGGCTCCCCTCTGGCCACCAGCCTTCCCGCCGCCGCGCTGAGCAGGCCAAAAGCGAAGATCGCGCCGCGATGGGTATTCACCCCGCCGGTAGCCTCCAGCATATCCGTCTCGCACGCCATGCCCACCGGACGCAGCATCGTCAATACCTGCTCCGGCGTGATATTGGCCGTGTCGTGGCCCATAATGAAAAACTTCTCCATCCATGGCGCGACAGCCGCCGTGCTGGCCTCAAAAGAGGCCAGATCCATATCCCGATGCGCGCCGGCGTTACGAATATCCACCAGGCCCGGTTTCGGCGTCAGGCGGACTTCGGTCAGCAGCGCCCGTTCCACGCGAGAAACTATCTCCTCCGCCGTCACCGTTTGACGGCTCAACGGGCGACGCTGGCTTATCATCACTTCGCTCATGCCTTTCTCCTCAGCGCGTTTAACCGGCGCTTTTAACCTGATGAATGACATCAATCACTGACCCGTCGCGATAGCGCACCACGGCCACCACCCGATCGGTGAAGGCGATCGGGTCAGGCTTGCCGGTCAACAGTTCGGCGCGCTGCTGCAGCTCTTCAATGGTCAGCAGCGGGATACCCGCGTTACGCAGGTTATCAATCAGGTCCTGACGCGCCGGGTTGACGGCGATACCGTGATCGGTGACCAGCACATCCACGCTGGCGCCCGGCGTCACGCGAGTCAGCACCTTCTCCACCACGCACGGGATGCGCCCACGCACCAGCGGCGCGGTGATAATGGTTAAATCCGCGCCCGCCGCCGTATCGCTGTGGCCGCCGGACGCGCCGCGCAGCACGCCGTTGGAGCCGGTCATCACGTTAACGTTGAATCCGGTATCGATCTCCAGCGCGCTCAGCATCACCACGTTCAGGCGTTCGCAGGAGACGCCTTTCGAACCGGGATTGGCGTACTGATTAGCGGAAATTTCAATATGGTTAGGGTTATTGGCCAGCGAACGCGCGGCATCGCCGTCAAAAGACTGGGTATCCAGCAGCGCTTTGATCAGCCCCTTTTCGTGCAGATCGACCATCGTGCCGGTGATCCCGCCCAGACCAAAGCTGGCGGTAATGTTGTTACGACGCATCTTATCTTCGAGGAAACGGGTCACCGCCAGCGATGCGCCGCCGGTCCCCGTCTGCAAAGAGAAACCGTCTTTGAAATAGCCAGAGTGTTCGATCACCTTCGCCGCCTGGCGGGCGATCAGCAGTTCGCGCGGGTTGCTGGTCAAACGGATCGCCCCGGCGGTGATTTTCGCCGGATCGCCGACCTCATCGACCTGCACAATCAGATCCACCCGATCCTGGGCGATGCTGGCCGGATAGTTTGGATAATCTACCCACTCTTCGGTGAGCAGCACCACGCATCCGGCGGCCTCGGCATCCACTCTGGCGTAGCCCAGAGATCCGCAGCGGGATTTACCGCTAAAGCCGTTGGCGTTGCCATATTCATCGCAGCACGGCACGCCGAGGAACGCCACATCAATGCGTAGCTCACCGGTTTGCACTAAATGCGCCCGGCCGCCGTGAGAGTGGATTTGTACCGGGTTTTCCATCAGGCCGGCGGAGATCGCTTCGCCCAGCTTACCGCGCAGACCCGAGGTATAAATCTGCCGGATCACGCCATTCTTAATATGCTCAATCAGCGGCCAGTGGGCATCGATAAGCGAGCTTGAAGCCAGCGTCAGATCGCGAAAACCCATCTCAGCCAGCTTCGCCACCACCATATTGACCACCTTGTCGCCGCCGCGGAAGGCGTGGTGAAAAGAGATGGTCATGCCGTTTTGCAGCCCGGAACGGCGAATCGCCTCCTCCAGCGAGGCGCAGATTTTACGCTGCCGCTTTTCGCTTTCGCTGGCCAGCCACGGGCTCTGCGCCGTTACGCCCGCATAGGGCGCTAATCCTTCCGGCATCACGTACTGCTGATTAAGCATTGCTACGGTCTCTTTCATTATTTACTCCTTAATCACGAATGCCGGAAGCCGACAGCGCCACGACTTTGCGCGCATGATCGATAATCGGTCCATCTATCATCTTGCCGTTCAGCGATACCACGCCCAGACCGCGCGCTTCCGCCTCTTCCGCCGCCGCGATCACCTCCCGCGCATGTTCAACGTCTTTCAGCGTGGGGGCATAAACCTGGTGCAGCAGCTCAATCTGGCGCGGGTTAACCAGCGATTTACCGTTAAAGCCAAGATTCTTCGCCAGATTCGCTTCCGCGAGGAAACCCTCTTCATTGTTAATATCCGACCACACCACGTCGTACGCCGCGATCCCGGCGACTCGCGCCGCGTGCAGCACCGCGCAGCGGGCGTAAAACAGCTCGGTGCCGTCGCCGCGGCTGGTGCCCATATCCATAACGTAATCGAAGGCCGCCAGCGCGATGGCCGACAGGCGCGGGCTGGCGCGAGCGATCTCAACCGCGTTCACTACGCCCAGCGCCGACTCTATCGCCGCCATTAATTTCGTGCTGCCCACTTCCCGGCCGCATTCGCGCTCAATCCGCTCGACCTGCGCTTCCAGCTCATGGATATCTTCTTTGCTATCGGTTTTCGGCAGGCGCACCATATCGACGCCCGCGCGCACCACCGCCTCAAGGTCGGCGAGACCAAACGGCGTGCTGAGCGGGTTAATGCGCACCACGGTTTCCACATCCCGGTAGAGCGGATGCTGTAGCGCATGATGCACCAGCAGGCGGGCGGTATCTTTTTCACGGAGCGAGACGGCATCTTCGAGGTCGAACATCACCGCATCAGCGCCGTAAACAAATGAGGTGCTTAACATCGCGGCGTTGGCGCCGGGGATAAACAGCATACTGCGACGAGGTTTCATAGCTGACTCCAGTGCGGTTGAGATTGTTGCGCAGCGCGCAGCGCCGCGGCCTGAACGCGAGCCTTCAGTACGCATTCGAGCGCGCCTTTATCATCGACGACGACGTTCGCCCGGGTAACGCCAAGCTGCGTCAGCGTCTCTCTGACCACCCGCTCAATCGCCGCGCCAAACTGCTGCTTCACAATGCTGTCGATTTCAAGCTGAATACCTGGCTCATTCGCAGGCCCGATCCTGACCATCACATCGCTGGATTCCAGCGTGCCGGCCAGGGCGTCAATCATCATTTCCATAGAGGCTGATCCTTAGTTATGGAGGTAAATCAGGCGGTTTGGTGTTCGCTTTCCGCCAGATGCATCAGAAAAGAGAGGGTTACCGGCGGCACCAGCGGCGCAATCGACGACCACTGGCGCTGCTGATACAGCCTGCGCACCCGGGAAGCGGAAATGGGCGCGCCCTCTTTCTCAACCCGCGCCAGCTCAACCACCTGAATCGCCGGCGCGTCGCCGGGCGCTTCCAGCAGCTGGCGCATGCGCTGGTTGTAGCGACGGGTTAATTCACAAAGCGGTTCGCTGCCGACAAAGCGGTGGGTCACGCCCAGCGCCGGGGCTAAACGTTCGCGAAAGAGCTGCAGATCGATCTGGCTGTGGCAATCGTCAACCACGCCTTTGTCTTTTAGGAAGTAGCCGGGAAAAGTGGCGCGCGAGATCAGATAGGCCGACCCCGGATGCAGGGTCACGTTGGCGATCCCGGCGATCCCCTGTTCAATCAGCGCCACGCGATCGCGGTAGCGGAAAAACGAAGCATCTTCCTTCACCACGAACAGATGCAGCCAGTCGCAGCGTTGAGCCGCCTGCTCCACCAGCCAACGATGCCCCAGGGTAAAGGGATTGGCGTTCATCACGATGGCGCCGATTTTTTCGCCGGGCTGACGATACATCGTAAGCTGGCGGCAATAGCGGGCCAGACGTTCGCGGCTATTTTCCATTAACACGGCCTGCTCCCCCGCGCGGGCGATAGGCCAGAACCCGGCGCAGGAGAAGAGCTCCGCGTTATAGGGTTTAGTGAACAGAAACAGCTCGCTGCGGCCCAGCTCATACGCCAGGGTCATCAGTTCAGTCAGCAGCTTCAGGCTGAGCCCTTCCCCCTGCAGCGACGGGTCGACGGCAATACACTTCAGAACGCATCCGGCAATGGCGCCGCAGCCGACAATGCGCCGCTGGTACTCGACGATAATCGCCCATTCGCAGTCCGCCTCCAGCGAGAGCTGGTGCTGATGAAGAAAGAGGTCAACGGCCTCTCGCCGCCGGGGGTCGAGCTGTACCGCGACGCGTTTTACTATCAGATTCATTTTTTTCGCGCTTCATTGACCAAAACGAGCTGTATTTCGCCATCGTTCCCGCAGCGGTTCTTTTATTTCAATCACATTTTTCCGCGTACCTTAATTGGCTTTATGGTTTTTATGTTGTTAATTAATTCAGAAGAATAAAAACAATTAAATTAATTAAAAACACGACTAATCAGTGAAGATAATCACATATCGCCGGGGAACATATTTATTATTATGCCGCCGTCCTATTATTGTTTTTTCTAACGGCATTAATACACAAAATCATTCAAGTTGCATCGAGGCGGTAACTGAATGAATCCCCAGGAGCTTACGCATAGTAAGTGACTGGGGTGAGTGAAGGCTGCCAACAAAGAGGCAGCTTGAAGGATGATGTTTATATTCCTTTTTTTAACAGGGTGACGTCATATGACTAATATGAGCCAGGCTCCATCTGCGGAGAAAAAAGGGGTTAGCGATATTCTGGGGTTTAAAATCTTCGGCATGCCGCTACCGCTTTACGCCTTTGCGTTAATCACTTTACTACTTTCACACTTTTATAATGCCCTGCCGACCGACATTGTTGGTGGCTTCGCGATCATGTTTATTATTGGCGCCGTTTTTGGCGAAATTGGCAAACGCCTGCCAATCTTCAATAAATATATTGGCGGCGCGCCGGTGATGATCTTCCTCGTGGCCGCCTATTTCGTTTACGCCGGCATATTCACCCAGAAAGAAATTGATGCAATCACTAATGTGATGGATAAAAGTAACTTCCTGAACTTATTCATCGCAGTATTGATTACCGGCGCAATCCTCTCGGTTAACCGTAAGCTGCTGCTGAAATCGCTGCTGGGTTATATTCCGACGATCCTTATGGGGATCCTCGGCGCATCCATCTTCGGGATTATCATTGGCCTGTGCTTCGGTATCTCCATCGACCGCATCATGATGCTGTACGTCCTGCCGATTATGGGCGGCGGCAACGGCGCGGGCGCGGTGCCGCTGTCTGAAATTTATCACTCCGTCACCGGCCGTTCGCGTGAAGAGTACTACTCCACCGCGATTGCTATCCTGACCATCGCCAACATCTTTGCCATCGTCTTTGCTGCACTCCTCGATATTATCGGTAAAAAACACACCTGGCTGAGCGGTGAAGGCGAACTGGTGCGTAAAGCCTCCTTTAAAGTCGACGACGATGAAAAAGCGGGCCAGATTACCCATCGCGAAACCGCCGTCGGCCTGGTGCTCGCCACCACCTGTTTCCTGCTGGCCTACGTTATTGCCAAGAAAATTTTGCCAAGCATTGGCGGCGTCTCTATCCACTATTTCGCCTGGATGGTGCTGATCGTCGCGGCGCTGAACGCTTCCGGCCTCTGCTCGCCGGAGATCAAAGCCGGGGCCAAACGCCTGTCTGACTTCTTCTCTAAGCAGCTGCTGTGGGTACTGATGGTCGGCGTCGGCGTGTGCTACACCGACCTGCAGGAAATTATCGACGCGATTACCTTCGCGAACGTCATCATCGCGGCGGTGATCGTGGTGGGTGCGGTCGTCGGCGCAGCCGTCGGCGGCTGGATGATTGGCTTCTTCCCGATTGAGTCCGCGATCACCGCCGGTCTGTGCATGGCCAACCGCGGCGGCTCGGGCGACCTGGAAGTGCTCTCGGCCTGTAACCGTATGAATCTTATCTCTTATGCGCAAATCTCCTCCCGTCTGGGCGGCGGTATTGTGCTGGTCATCGCCAGCATTGTGTTCGGCATGATGATGTAACCAACACGCACGATGGCGATGTTTGAGCGTCAACCACAGCGGTGCTCTTTAGGGTCCAGAGCCGGGGGCGGCTTCGGGAAATCCACCCTACTCCTTAGCCGGAAGTATCGTTTGGTTAGCCTTCAAACACGCCGTCGTGCCCTTACTTTAGGGTCTTTCAATGACTGAAGCTGTACTGCTGGGTGAAGGCTTCACCCTGATGTTTCTCGGCATGGGGTTCGTGCTGGCGTTTCTGTTTCTGCTGATTTTCGCCATCCGCGGCATGTCCGCCGCCGTCAACCGCTTCTTCCCCGAACCGGCTACCGCGCTGAAGGCCGCGCCCGCTGACGACTTCGCCCGCCTGGCGCCGGTGATTGCCGCCGCTATTCACCACCATCGCCGACTTAACCCTTAATTCACGGAGGAATCCATG
>NZ_JBEAFN010000064.1:0-608 GCF_040061795.1 Klebsiella sp. GN_Kp190 | reverse complement strand
GCCATCAGCACCCCCGCCGCCGTCCCCACGCAGAACGCAATCACCCCCAGCACCAGTATCCCCAGCGTCTGCGGCTGCAGGAACTTGTCCGCCACCAGCTTGGCCCCCACCGACAGCCCGAGGAAAATGGTCACGATATTTATCAGCCCGTTCTGCACCGTGTCGCTCAGGCGCTCCACCACCCCGCTCTCGCGCATCAGGTTGCCGAAGCAGAACATCCCCAGCAGCGGCGCCGCGTCCGGCAGCAGCAGCGCCACCAGCAGCAGCAGCACCGCCGGAAAGAGGATTTTTTCCCGCTTACTCACCGTGCGCAGCTGCACCATGCGGATTTTCCGCTCCTTCTCGCTGGTCAGCGCCTTCATAATCGGCGGCTGGATTAACGGCACCAGCGCCATATACGAGTACGCCGCCACCGCGATGGCCCCGAGTAATTCCGGCGCCAGCTTGCCCGACAGATAAATCGCCGTCGGGCCGTCCGCGCCGCCGATGATGCCGATGGCCGCCGCCTGCGGCAGGGTGAAGCTGATGATGCCGAAGTAGTTCAGCGTCAGCGCCCCCAGCACCGTGGCGAAGATGCCGAACTGCGCCGCCGCCCCCAGCAGCAGGGT
>NZ_JBEAFN010000063.1:0-634 GCF_040061795.1 Klebsiella sp. GN_Kp190 | reverse complement strand
TCAGAAAGAACCGGCCAGTTCTCTCTGATGGCGGTCCGGATGCCGTGTCCGGGCTTAGGCTTTCGCGCCTGTTCCGTAGATCCTTTGCACCGGACCGCCGTTCTTTCTCATGTGATAAACCGGACAGTATCATGGACCGGCTTTCACCGGTAACCCGTATTTGCAAGGTTGGTTTCACTATGGAAAATGAACTCCACTTCATCGGTATTGATGTCGCCAAAGCTAAACTGGATGTCGATATTCTTCGCCCTGATGGCCGGCATCGCTGTAAAAAATTTGATAATACCCTCTCCGGACACGAAGCGCTGGTCCGCTGGCTTCGCGGCCATGACGTGAACCGTGCCCATGTCTGCATGGAGTCCACCAGCACCTACATGGAAGACGCGGCCGCGCATCTGAGTGATGCCGGGTATACCGTGTCCATCATCAACCCCGCCCTCAGTAAAGCTTTCGCACAGAGTGAGGGGTTGCGCAGTAAAACTGACAAAGTGGACGCCCGTATGCTGGCTCACTTCTGCCGGGAAAAACGCCCGTCAGCCTGGGAGGCCCCTCATCCGACAGAGCGGGCACTGAAAGCCCTGGTGTTAAGGCATCAGGCGCTGACAGAGATGCAGACGCAGGAGAAAAACCGGCG
>NZ_JBEAFN010000062.1:0-1058 GCF_040061795.1 Klebsiella sp. GN_Kp190 | reverse complement strand
CCTTCACGGATTGCGAAACGCAGACCGTCGTCCATCGCGATCGGGTGGATCAGGGTAACAACCATTTTGATGTTGTCGCCCGGCATTACCATCTCTACGCCTTCCGGCAGTTCGATGGTGCCAGTCACGTCAGTTGTACGGAAGTAGAACTGCGGACGGTAGCCTTTGAAGAACGGAGTATGACGGCCGCCTTCGTCTTTGGACAGAATGTACACTTCAGATTCGAACTTGGTGTGCGGCTTGATAGAACCCGGCTTAGCCAGTACCTGACCACGTTCGATTTCTTCACGTTTGATACCACGCAGCAGAACACCAACGTTCTCACCAGCACGGCCTTCGTCCAGCAGTTTGCGGAACATTTCAACGCCAGTACAGGTAGACTTCGCAGTCTCTTTGATACCAACGATTTCAACTTCTTCGCCAACTTTGATGATACCGCGCTCTACACGACCGGTAACAACGGTACCACGACCGGAGATGGAGAATACGTCTTCGATCGGCAGCAGGAACGGCTTGTCAATCGCACGCTCTGGTTCCGGGATGTAAGAATCCAGGTAGCCAGCCAGTTCGATGATTTTCGCTTCCCAGTCTGCGTCGCCTTCCAGCGCTTTCAGAGCGGAACCGCGAACGATCGGAGTGTCGTCGCCCGGGAAATCGTACTGAGACAGAAGTTCACGAACTTCCATTTCAACCAGTTCCAGCAGCTCTTCGTCATCAACCATGTCGCATTTGTTCAGGAACACGATGATGTACGGAACGCCTACCTGACGACCCAGCAGGATGTGCTCACGAGTCTGCGGCATCGGGCCGTCAGTCGCAGCAACAACCAGGATCGCGCCGTCCATCTGCGCAGCACCGGTGATCATGTTTTTAACATAGTCGGCGTGGCCCGGGCAGTCTACGTGCGCGTAGTGGCGAGTCGGGGTGTCATATTCAACGTGAGAAGTGTTGATGGTGATACCACGAGCTTTTTCTTCCGGCGCGTTATCGATCTGGTCGAATGCGCGAGCAGAACCACCGTAGGTTTTAGCCAGAACGGTAGTGATTGCAGCGGTCAG
>NZ_JBEAFN010000061.1:0-1212 GCF_040061795.1 Klebsiella sp. GN_Kp190 | reverse complement strand
CTGACCCTGGCCCAAATTCAGTGCAGTGCTAAATCAGAGATCCTCGTCTTTCCGGAGACTTCGGATGAATTCAGCCGGAGTCATGTCATTTAATGATGAATGCGTTCTCTCATGATTATATTCCCTGCGCCAGTTGTCGAGTTTGTCCTGCGCATCTTCCAGCGACAGGAACCAGTGAATGTTCAGGCATTCATCCCGCAGACTGCCATTAAATGACTCAATAAACGGGTTATCCGTTGGTTTTCCGGGGCGGGAGAAGTCCATTGTGACACCGTGCTCATACGCCCATTTATCCAGAATTTTCGAAATAAACTCGCTGCCGTTATCTGTCTGAATACGTACCGGCAGGCGCTTGCCCAGCACCCGCAACCCTTCCATCACACCGACCACATCCTCACCTTTCAGCGACTTTCCGGCATGGATCGCCACACACTCCCGACTAAAATTATCCACTACAGTCAGCGCCCGGAAACGTCGTCCGTTAAACAGGTTATCCGACACGAAATCCATACTCCAGCACTGATCGACACCGGTCAGGACCGGACGTTGCTGACGATGTGCTGCACTGACATGCCTGCGCGGGCGTTTTCTGCGCAGGTTGAGGCCTTCCAGACAGTAAATCCGGTGTGTTTTCTTGTGGTTAACAGGCCAGCCTTCCCGCCGCAGCTGAATATGAATACGCGGGCAACCGTAGCGGATCCGGGTTTCCGCTATTTCCCGGATACGCAGGGTTATCGCCCGATCATCCCGCCGGCTCTGCCAGTGGTAAACGGTTCTGCTCTGCATCAGCAGTCCGCATCCCCGTCGGACACTGATACGGTAAGCCTCCCGCAGAAAATGCACCGCCTGACGCTTCTGAGCCGGCCTCAGAACTTTTGTTTCAGTACCTCCTGCAGCATCTCCTTGTCCAGACTCAGGTCAGCCACCAGTTTCTTCAGCCGTTGATTTTCATCCTCCAGTTGCCGCAGACGCCGCAGTTCGGTCACGCCCAGACCGGCGAATTTCTTCTTCCAGTTATAAAAAGTGGCTTCAGAAATCCCCATCTTTCGGCAGACTTCCCCGACACGGGTGCCGGTTTCGGCCTGTTTCAGCGCAAACGCGATCTGTTCTTCGGTATAGCGGGTCTTTTTCATGGCGATGTGCCTCTCTGTGAGATGGAAGAAAGACCGGAGACTTCAGTTTAGTCTGGCACTGTTTTCAGGGAGGAGATCA
>NZ_JBEAFN010000060.1:0-1663 GCF_040061795.1 Klebsiella sp. GN_Kp190 | reverse complement strand
GGGTGACTGCGTACCTTTTGTATAATGGGTCAGCGACTTATATTCTGTAGCAAGGTTAACCGTATAGGGGAGCCGCAGGGAAACCGAGTCTTAACTGGGCGTTAAGTTGCAGGGTATAGACCCGAAACCCGGTGATCTAGCCATGGGCAGGTTGAAGGTTGGGTAACACTAACTGGAGGACCGAACCGACTAATGTTGAAAAATTAGCGGATGACTTGTGGCTGGGGGTGAAAGGCCAATCAAACCGGGAGATAGCTGGTTCTCCCCGAAAGCTATTTAGGTAGCGCCTCGTGAACTCATCTTCGGGGGTAGAGCACTGTTTCGGCTAGGGGGTCATCCCGACTTACCAACCCGATGCAAACTACGAATACCGAAGAATGTTATCACGGGAGACACACGGCGGGTGCTAACGTCCGTCGTGAAGAGGGAAACAACCCAGACCGCCAGCTAAGGTCCCAAAGTCATGGTTAAGTGGGAAACGATGTGGGAAGGCCCAGACAGCCAGGATGTTGGCTTAGAAGCAGCCATCATTTAAAGAAAGCGTAATAGCTCACTGGTCGAGTCGGCCTGCGCGGAAGATGTAACGGGGCTAAACCATGCACCGAAGCTGCGGCAGCGACACTATGTGTTGTTGGGTAGGGGAGCGTTCTGTAAGCCGTTGAAGGTGGCCTGTGAGGGTTGCTGGAGGTATCAGAAGTGCGAATGCTGACATAAGTAACGATAATGCGGGTGAAAAACCCGCACGCCGGAAGACCAAGGGTTCCTGTCCAACGTTAATCGGGGCAGGGTGAGTCGACCCCTAAGGCGAGGCCGAAAGGCGTAGTCGATGGGAAACAGGTTAATATTCCTGTACTCGGTGTTACTGCGAAGGGGGGACGGAGAAGGCTATGTTGGCCGGGCGACGGTTGTCCCGGTTTAAGCATGTAGGCGGATGTTCCAGGTAAATCCGGAACGTCACTAACGCTGAGGTGTGATGACGAGGCACTACGGTGCTGAAGTGACAAATGCCCTGCTTCCAGGAAAAGCCTCTAAGCATCAGGTAACATCAAATCGTACCCCAAACCGACACAGGTGGTCAGGTAGAGAATACCAAGGCGCTTGAGAGAACTCGGGTGAAGGAACTAGGCAAAATGGTGCCGTAACTTCGGGAGAAGGCACGCTGATGGTAGGTGAAGCGACTTGCTCGTGGAGCTGAAATCAGTCGAAGATACCAGCTGGCTGCAACTGTTTATTAAAAACACAGCACTGTGCAAACACGAAAGTGGACGTATACGGTGTGACGCCTGCCCGGTGCCGGAAGGTTAATTGATGGGGTTATCCTCGCGGAGAAGCTCTTGATCGAAGCCCCGGTAAACGGCGGCCGTAACTATAACGGTCCTAAGGTAGCGAAATTCCTTGTCGGGTAAGTTCCGACCTGCACGAATGGCGTAATGATGGCCAGGCTGTCTCCACCCGAGACTCAGTGAAATTGAACTCGCTGTGAAGATGCAGTGTACCCGCGGCAAGACGGAAAGACCCCGTGAACCTTTACTATAGCTTGACACTGAACACTGGTCCTTGATGTGTAGGATAGGTGGGAGGCTTTGAAGTGTGGACGCCAGTCTGCATGGAGCCATCCTTGAAATACCACCCTTTAATGGCTGGTGTTCTAACGTGGGCCCCT
>NZ_JBEAFN010000059.1:0-1730 GCF_040061795.1 Klebsiella sp. GN_Kp190 | reverse complement strand
AACCGGGAACATATTTGCTTCTGCTCTTCTGAATTCATGATATATCCTTTATCGCTGCTTCCAGGGCTTTATTCTGGTCTGCCACGCTGCGGTTGAATGGTGCTGTGCCAAATACGCATTTCTTACACCATATCTGAAGCTCGTCGTCCGATATCCAGGTCACAACCACCTGTAACAAAGTTATCGCTAACATGGCCTCCCAGGTTATTAAAATCGCCAGAATTCTGACTCCAAAATATCTGTCTACCAGCTTTTTGGCTATATATTTACCACCTAAGTCGATTATTTTCGATGCTTCCTCTTTACCTTTAACTTCTAAAATAGTACCTATGGCTTCCAGCAGAAGGCCAACTGATTTTGTGACAGTAAGGACATCCACAAATGTTTTTCCCCCCATCACAACCATCAGGAATAAACGATTATTCTGAAACTCTGCTTTCATTGAAAGCCAATCTGTATACACAGAAACCAAAGACGCAACCCCACCCGCTGCCGCCCCAGCCCCCTTGACCCACGACACCGTAAGCTTACGGGCTTCCAGTCCTTTCTCTATTGCCGGTAAAATAACTGACGTCCCCTGACTCACCATCGCCAGCCCGCTGGCCATCAGGCTCGACAGCGGCTTTTTCTCTTCCCTGACCTGTCCGCACAGGTAGATAAAATCCATCGCATTCAGTACCAGCAACAGGCTGTTTATTCCCGCCAGCCGGTATTCAGCCTGACCCTTTTCTGTTGCAAAGTGCTCTGCCAGCCTGCTGCTCATCGTCTGTCTAATCGCGGTGACTTCATTCCGGCTCGCCATAAAACGTCCGCTGCGCCGTATACCTTCCAGCACCGTCTGACGCAACGCCGGGGCATCTTTCAGATACTCATCCACTAACGCGTGAACGGTCTCTGACGGTATCCCCGCCCTTACCATAAATACCAGCCTGAAGGCCGTGGTCGCCAGCTTCTCGCCTGCCTTATCCACCAGCAGAATGCGGCTTACCCTGTCTCCCACCGTGACGATAAACGCATCCGTATTGAAGAGCTGTACTTCCAGTTTACCGGCATTTTCGCGCAGCCCCTTCACCACCGCGGACAGCGATTTCTGGTAGTACCCCTCCAGTTTTTTCATATTGCTGACCTGCTGCATCAGGGCTGCCGTTACAGCCGTCGCCGTCAGCGGCGTCACCTCTTCGTCCTTTTTCCCTTTCACCGTTGCCAGATACGGCTCCAGCTCGCTGATTAACCGCGGGTTATTGGCCGCCACATGCCGCCACAGCAGATTCCCGCGATTTTTAGCGCTGTACTCATTCCACCAGCCGTCTATCTTTGCCGCCCCTGCCGGACAGCTGTTAATCCCGTGCATGGCCATCCCCACCGCTGACTGGTAGAACAGTCCTGCCCGCTGTGCCTCACAGTGGAAATCGTCCAGCGTTGCCAGCAGTACCGGTGCGCTGAGCCAGTTCACCACGCTGATGATACGCTTCTGAAAGATGGCGTTAACCGCGTCAATCAGGCTCGTGTAACAGTTATCAAAGTTCGCCTGCCGGGTTGTGTTTAGCTTTTTCTGATAGGGTGCCCAACTTTGAGCCCGGACTCCACTGAAATCCTGCGAGGGTTCGGGCAGATTTAACGCCAGCTCCTCATCGACCTGCGCCTGTATCGCGGCAACCCGGCGCTGGTGAGCAGTCAGCGGTTCAGGTGGACTCATCAGCACGCTCTCCGGGTATGATGCCGTCACGTTC
>NZ_JBEAFN010000058.1:0-1825 GCF_040061795.1 Klebsiella sp. GN_Kp190 | reverse complement strand
TCACCGCCGTCTGCGGGCCGGTAGCCCGGACAGATGCGCAGCATCGCCTCCGGGAAATAACGGTGGTGCTTCATCAACCGCCATCCGGCAACAAGGTAAGCGCCTTATTCAAAGCGGGTGGGTATTACTCTTTTTCCAGCAGGCGCATAAAAATCGTCAGCGCTTCATCAAGCTGCTGGCGCTGCGCCGCAGAGAGTCCACTTAGCAGCATCCGCTCATTCTCCACGTGACTTTCCACCGCTCTGTCGATTAACTCTCGCCCTTCTGGCGTCAGCGCGACCAGCATGCTGCGCGCATCGTCCGGGTTTGGCAGACGGCGAATAAACCCCCGTTTTTCCAGCGCTTTCAGACGATGGGTCATGGTGCCGGAGGTGATCATTAACGTTGAAAATAGCTGGGTGGGCGACAGCACGAACGGTTCGCCCGCCCGCCGCAACGTCGCCAGCATATCAAACTCCCAGCGCACTAAATCATGGCAAAGAAAAGCCGCTTCAATGCGCGGCTCCAGCAGCAGCGCGCAGCGTTTCAGGCGGCCAAACGGCCCCATCGGACTGCAATCGAGATCGGGGCGTTCCCGTTTCCACTGTTCAAGAATGCGATCCACGGCGTCGGTCTGCGGTGATTTGTCCATTAATGCTCACTTGTCTTGATATCAAGATAAATATCGATACATACTTAGGTCACAATTTACCTTGATGTGAAGATAAAATCATGGCCTTTGTTTCGCGCAATTTGATGGTTGATCTGTTTTTAACCGCGCTGGCCCCCGCCATCTGGGGCAGCACCTATATTGTGACCTCGCAGTTTCTGCCGCCGGATCGGCCGTTTATCGCCGCGCTGCTGCGGGTGCTGCCGGCCGGGATCGCTCTGCTGATCTGGAGTCGCCGTTTCCCGCTGCGCGCCGAGTGGTGGAAGCTGATCGTTACCGGGATCCTGAATATCGGCGCGTTTCAGGCGCTGCTGTTTATTGCCGCTTATCGGCTGCCGGGCGGCCTGGCGGCGGTGATAGGGGCGATCCAGCCGCTGCTGGTGATGCTGTTAGCCTGGTGCGTCGATCGTCAGCGATCGCCCTGGCTGGCGGTGCTCTCGGCATTGATGGGGATCGCGGGAATGGCGATGCTGCTGCTGTCGCCGCAAACCACGCTCGAACCGCTGGGGATCGCCGCGGCGTTTCTGGGGGCGATGAGCATGGCGCTGGGAACCTGGCTGTCGCGTCGCTGGGCGATCGCTTTGCCGGTTATCGCGCTGACCGGCTGGCAGCTGCTGATTGGCGGTATCGTACTGGCACCAATTGCGTTACTGGTCGATCCGCCGCTGCATCAGGTGACGCCGACTCAGGCGGCGGGCTATCTGTGGCTGTGCGTTGCCGGGGCGATGCTGGCATACGGCCTGTGGTTTCGCGGTATCAGCCGCCTTTCCCCGGTGGCGGTGTCGGCGATGAGCCTGCTGAGTCCGGTGACGGCGGTGCTATTAGGCTGGGTTTTCCTCGGGCAAAAGATCGAGGGGCTGGCGCTGGTGGGGCTGGTGATTGTGCTGTTCAGCGTGCTGTCGATTCAGCGTGCGTTATCGAAAAAGAGCGCCGTAGCGGGCCGATAACATCCCGGAGGCGATGCTGCGCATCTGTCCGGGCTACCGGACCGCAGACGGCGGTGAACCTGTAGCCCGGGCAAGGCGCGTCAGGCGCCGCCCCCGGGAGCAGCGCGCAGAGTGGCTGAATTTCCCGGAGGCGATGCTGCGCATCTGTCCGGGCTACCGGCCCGCAGACGGCAATGAACCTGTAGCCCGGGCAAGGCGCGTCAGGCGCCGCCCCCGGGAGCAGCGCGCA